>CALFPO010000075.1 GCA_937919165.1 uncultured Bacillota bacterium
ATTGGAAAGACTATATTTCTTGACGAAAGATGTCATCTATGGATATGCGCTTTCGCTTCTCAAGAATACGCACGATGCAGAAGATGTTCTTCACGACTGCTTCATTTCTGTATATCAGTCAGCGCATAGATATGTGTCATGCGGAAAGCCTATGGCCTGGATGTTCACCATTGCCAGAAATCTATGCAATAGCAAGCTCCGCACTAGAAGCCGCTTTTCTGATATACCAGAAGAAGACTGGGAAAAGTTTATCCAGGCAAACGATCATGTATCCATCAGCGACAAGATGGTTATTGAGCATTGCATGAACGATTTGGCGGATGATGAACGAGAAATAGTGATGCTTCATGCCTTGTCTGGACTGAAGCACCGAGAGATTGCACAGCTTACAGACCGTCCTTTATCAACTATCCTTTCAAAATATCATCGCGCTCTCAAGAAAATGAGAGCATCACTTAAAGAGGAGGATAGATAGATGGCTAATCGAAGACTTGAGAAAAGAATCAGAGAATCATATAAGAACATAGCTCCAGATATTTTTGAATCTATCCTTTCGGATTGTGATACACAGAGAGGACAGATAATAGTTATGGAAGAAAAAAAGAAAAAAGGAACATTCATTAGATATGCGGCAAGTTTGGCAACTGTGTTTGTGCTTGCCATTGGCGGCTTCATTACCACAAACCTCTATAGAACAAACCATGCGGTTGATTCCGTTGTCATGCTGGACGTTAATCCCAGCATCGAAATTCAGGTCAACAAAAGCGAGAAGGTGCTTAATGTAAACCCGCTTAATGAGGATGCAAGAATCGTTGTTGGAGACATGGATTTCAAGGGAAGCAAATTGGATGTGACTATCAATGCCCTGATTGGTTCTATGCTTAGAAACGGCTACATCAATGACATGGCCAATTCCATTCTTGTGACCGTCGGCAGCAAGAGCCCGTCTGCCGGACAGGCAATGCAGGCAAAGCTTATGTCTGAGATCGATTCGATTCTGGAAAGCGGAAATGTTTCAGGTGCGGTACTTGGTCAGACTGTTACGGATGAAAGCGATGTTCAGAAGCTAGCAGAACAGTATGGAATTACGGTCGGCAAAGCAAAGCTTATTGAACAGATTGCAACACAGAATACGTTCTATTCATTTGAAGATCTGGTTTCATTATCGATCAATGAATTGAATCTGATTTCTGAATCAGGCGGAACAAAACTGGAGAATGTCGATTCCATCGGCAAGGCCAGCTCTTCTGCCTACATTGGTGAGCAGGCTGCGAAAGATGCTGCATATGCGCATGCAGGAGTAAATGCTGCAGATGTCATCAGAACCAAATGCGAATTGGACTGGGAAAAAGGCATGATGGTCTATGAGGTCGATTTTGATACGGTAGATTCTGAATATGAATATGAGATCAATGCCAAGACTGGCGATGTTGTTAAATTTGAAAAAGAAATGAATGATGATGTGTTTGCGCCATTGAAGCCATCAAACGGTTCATCAAAAGGAAATGGCCAGACATCATCAAGCGATACATACATCGGCAAAGATGCAGCAAAAAAAGAGGCATTGAGACATGCCGAAGTATCAGAAGACAGCATCTATGATTATTCATGCAAGCTTGACCATGAACATGGAATCATGATCTATGAAGTCGAGTTCAAGTCTGGCGGCAAGGAATTCGATTATGATATAAACGCATTGACAGGTGCCGTTGTCAGATACGAAAAAGAAAAAGATGATGACGCTAAGCACAATGACACTAAAGATAAGTCATCCGAAGAGACTTATATCGATGCAGAAGAAGCAAAAACGATAGCGTTGAGCCATGCTGGCGTAAACACAGACAGCATCTATGATTTCTCGTGCAAGCTTGACCACGAACATGGAAAATACATATATGAAATCGAGTTCAAGGCTGATAGATACGAATACGATTATGAAGTAGATGCCATCAGCGGAGATGTCATCAAATCGGAAAAAGAATTCGATTAGTTGGTTAATCTTTCGATAGGACAGATAACCGATAAAAAATCCTCTTTATGAGGATTTTTTATTGCTAAAATGGTTATTTGTAGAAAGAACATAGTTAAATCAGGTAGCAGAAATAAGCACGAAACGCGGAGTTTCACCATGAGCATATGGCTTTATCATATGCGGCAAATAGTGTAAAATACTAATGTAGCATATAGATCGGTTTATGAACTTTTTTGCAGATATTGTTTCTTGCAGGAGTAAAAAATATGAGAAATCTAATAAGAAAGAAAATCAAACAAATAACGGTGTCATTATTATCTGCCTTGATGCTTATATCTGTTGCCAATACCCCGGTATCAGCAGAAAATAATGATTCTGTTTGGTTCGATATTTATGGCGATTCCATTACTGAACATGATGTTGTTATGACAGATGAGAATGGAAACGAATACTATAGAACAATCTATTGCTTGCAGAAGGACTATGTTTGGCCTAAAGAATGGACTGAATATACAGAAGGCCTGGGACATGATTCTTTTTTGACGTCTGAACAGCTTGAGAAAATTACCAAGCTAATGTATGCAGGATATCCATATAACACGGTTGGATTGCTTAATCCTATTTATGACGCTTACGACACCGGTGATGAATGGGGCAAGATGATAGCTGACTATTTGGCGGTTTCCATTACTCAAGATGCTATTTGGACTCTGCTTGAAGGCTGGGGAATTGAAGGAAATACACCAGAGCCAAGAACCTGGACAGGAGAAGAGGATGTAGTATATCAGGCATTATTGAATTATGCTAACAGCGGTTCCATTCCAGGAGCAATCTCATCAGATAAAGTTACTATTATTGGCGATAATGCATTTAAATTGGGATCCAACGGTGTTTGGTCGACAGGCCCTTTAGAAATTGATGATCCTGAAGGATACAAATTGTCTTACTCTTATACTTTGCCAGATGGCATAACTGCTGTGGATGCAGACGGTAATCCTCTTACGCAGATTAAAGGTGGTACTCCTTTCAGATTGGAGACTAATGATATAAACAAGATTGTTGGCGGAGCAAAGATTGCTGTTGACACAACCGTTAAAATACCTGATCAAGTCTCTTATTATGAGACAAATGATGCATCACCAGTAAGCATCGATGGCAAAACAAAGCCTTTCCAGACAATGCTTTCCGTAGGTATCAAGACAAAGAGCCTATCTGGCAGCTTGGATTTTTCTAAGCCTGAACTTGGCTGGGCTAACAACCACACTTTTGTAGATGAAGGTCCCTTTGCTTTAATCCGCGGGGACAAGCTTTATCTTA
>CALFPO010000076.1 GCA_937919165.1 uncultured Bacillota bacterium
AAGCTTATTCCCACTTGTACAACAAGTGGTTTTATTGTCTTTAGGACAATAAAAATGAGGGTTCCTAATTGGAACCCTCATCTGTCTTCATATACTTCAAGCTTTATTTCCTGGAACCTGGTTGCCCAGCGTCCCCACTTGCTGTAGTCATCATAGCCATAGGCATAGCTGATATACAGCCTATCGCTGCTTCTGATATGCCCCAACGCATCCTTGGAGATGCCGATGTTGTGGGCGTATTTTGTTATGTTGCGGTCTATCATATCGATCTCTTCAAAATGAATGCCATCTTTAGAGTTGTATATGACAATCTGGGAAGCCTGGGTGAAACGGAAGGCTACCGATACGCCAAGGAAGATGTCAGCTTCTTCGATATAGGCTACATCCAATGAATCTTCACCCTTGGCATGGACATAGGCTACGCCATGATCTTCAAGCTTGCTTGGCCAATTGTCGCTTAGATCGGAAGTCGCAACCCTTGTGTAGTTGCCGGTCTCATCGTTCCATGAATAGTAGACATACAAGGTATCGCCCTTGATCGCAAAGCTCAGCTCTCCGACGCCCCATTGTTCAGGATCGCCATCATATTCGACAATCGGAACAGGGTCATCGCTCCAGCCTTCGCCATCCCATTTCTCGAATGGTCCATTCGGATTTTCTGACCTGGCGACAAAGCCGTTGTTGTCGACCCCGCCATTCAAGGCCGAATTTGCTGAAGTGTAGCCAAGATAATAGTATCCATTGAAATATATCAGTCCAGGATCGCAGACCGAATAATGGTCCATGGTACCACTTGTAGGATAAAGTACGATTTCTTCATCGCTCCACGAACCATCAGGTTCGCAATGCCTATAGGATATGTAGTCCCAATGGGTGGAATTGTTGCCAGGTCTGGCAAACCAGGCATCCAATGATCCATCTTCGTAATACATGATGGATGGTCCATAGCGATATCCGCTGCCTGAAGGAAGCTCATAGATGTCATATCCCTCATCGACTGCCGCAATGTTGGCACCATACGATATAGGTTCTGGATCCGGTTTGTTTTCTGGTTCTGGATCTACGACATCAACTGTAGGATCGACAACAATTGGCTCATCAGCTTTATTTCTTTGTCTGAGCATCAAAAAGAGCGACACAGCCAGAACTGCCGACAGCATGGTCATCAGAATCATAAGCTTCTCTGATCTTTTCATATCTATATCATAACAAATCTCTACCCATTATTATTTGACAATCATATGACTGTATGTTACAATCATATTACCATATAAATATATGGCAGGAGGTATATTATGAAGAAAATATTAACTAAAATCATTATTATGCTTCTATCGGCATTGATATTGTTCTATCTGATGCTTCCATCGCTGAACATCCATGACTATAGATTCTATCTGTTCATCCTGTTCATGCTGATAGAGCTGTTTGTGCTTTCAATCCCCGAAAGCTTCAAGATACTTAAGAATAAAGGCTTCAAGGCGTTCTTCAAGAGCAGCAGCGCTTCGATCATCGCCAAGATAACCTTCGTTCTCATCTGTCTATCATTGCTATACTATCTGATCACGACAACCTTCTTCACTCCATTGTTTATGGCTAAGGAATACGCCAACAGAATAAAGGTCAAAGAGGTTGAATTCTCGGAAGTTCCGCCATATGACTTCAATACGACCGCCATCATCGACAGAAGATCCGCTGAAAAGCTTGGCGATAAGGTCATGGGAGAAATGACCGACCTCGTATCGCAATTCACGGTATCGGAAGAGTATTCGCAGATCTCCTACAACAATGGCACATATCGCGTAACCCCTCTTGCCTATGATGGACTGATCAAATATGTCCGCAACAGATTCAACGGCATTCCAGGCTACATCATCGTCAACACGACAACCGGCAACACCCAGCTTGTTAGGCTTGATGAAGCCATGCGCTATGTACCTAGTGCCTATCTGTTCGACAATCTCTATCGTCGCATCAGGTTCATGTATCCATTCGAGATCTTCGGCGATCCTACCTTCGAGATCGATGAGGCTGGCAATCCATATTATGTATGTACGACCTACACCTATCGCGGCGTAAACAACCTCAAGAAGGTAACAGGCGTCATTCTCTTCAATCCTGTGGATGGCACTGGCGAGAAATACAGCACCGACAACATTCCTAACTGGGTCGACAGAGTCTACCCTGAAACCCTGGTAACCAACGAGCTTGATGACTACGGCATGTACCAGAAGGGCTATGTCAATTCCTTCTTTGGACAGGAAGGCGTCATCCAGACATCTGAAGGCTATAACTACATCTCCAAGAACGGCGACATCTGGCTGTATACCGGCATGACTTCAGCGATTGCCGATGAATCGAATGTGGGCTTCATGCTGGTAAATCTCAGAACCCATGAAGCAGAATACATCAAGACCAGCGGCGCTGATGAGTATTCGGTAATGGATTCAGCCGAAGGTGAGGTATCAGACTACGGCTATACCGCTACCTTCCCTGTCCTGATCAACATCGACGACAAGCCTGTATATATCCTCTCATTGAAGGATTCGGCTGGACTGGTCAAGATGTATGCCATGGTCGATGCTCAAGACTATCAGCAGGTATATACCATCAAAGCTGAAAAGGATGCCAAGACGGCCATCGATACCCTGATTGAACAGATCACCGGCAAGAAGCCAGTCGAGGAAGAGACCATCTCAGAATTCCTTGAGGACACCATAACAATCGAAGACATGAAGGAAGTCATCATCGAAGGCAATACCCATTACTACATCTTCGCTGGCGGCAGAATCTATGTCATCGTCATGAATGAAGCCATTGCTCCAAAAGTGATATTCACTAGCATTGGTGATACAATTGGTATCAGGTACTATGAAAGCAATGGTACTTGCTATATTACGGAAATCAAATAGGAGGCAAATATGTTAAATCTTGTAATCTATCTGGCAGTTGCAGCTCTGTGTGGAGTTGTTGCAGGCAATCTTATGAACACCGGCTTCAACATCATCATGAACATCCTTCTCGGTATCGGCGGCGGTATCGTCGGCAATCTCGTGCTTGGATTGATCGGCTTCTCTGCTTCTAACATCATCGGCAGCATCATCTCCTCAATACTCGGCGCATGCATCATCATCTTCGTCGTTAAGCTGCTCGCAAAGAAAAGATAATCATACAACATGAAGAAAACAGGTTCCTATCGTGGGAACCTGTTTTTTTATTATTGCATCACTGTTCTATGACATACTCAAAGAGATTCACATCCACATATCCAAGATCGTCATAGTATACCATAGTGAAATCGACATTATGAAATCCAGCTTTAAGATACAGCTTCAAAGCTCTGCCATTTCCAGCCAAGGCATCAAGATGGATGGCCTTCAGGCCATTCTGTCTAGCCATATCTTTTAGATAGCCTATCATCTCTATGGCATATCCTTTCCTTCTATGATCTGGATGGGTAGCCAATAGATGGATCACGCCAATCTCATCATCATTCAAAGGCGTGCTCCAATTGCCATTCTTATAGATCGGATCTTCATGACAGACAAGCACTCCTGCCGCCGCGATGTCTTCATCATCTTCAAGCAGATAGAGCTCCCCATTCTCAAGATGAGCCATCAGATCGTACTTGGTTGGATATATGTCCATCTTCCATTCAGGCGAATCCTTCCCTTCCTCTTGAGAGAGGATGACTTCCTTATAGAAGGCGATCAGTCTGTCTAGATCGTCTGTTGTCGCAATTCTCTTGATCATATATTCTGTGTCAGTATTTCCTTAATTCTAGCATATATCAGTTCTCGCCATTGAGACTGATGTTGGAGAAAGCCGTGTTGCTGCGGAACTCGCCAGGAGACATGTTCTTGAACTTTCTGAAGATTCTGGAGAAAGTCTTCTGGTTATGGTATCCGACCTGCGTCGCTATGTCGACGATGGCAACATCGCTCTTCAGCAGCATTTCGCAGGCTTTGTTTATGCGCAGATAGTTGAGCAGCTCATCAAAGCTCTTTTCCACGACATAGCCCAGCGAATCATTTATCTCCTTTTTGGTGCTGGAGAACAGTTCAGCAACCCCATCGATATCTAGATCTTCCATGAAATGGCTATCAATGTGGCTGATGACCTCAAAGGCCAACGTTCTCTTGCGGCTTTTTATGATGTAGCCTCTGGACTGATACATGGCACGATACTGCTTAGGTGAACGTCCGATATGCACATTGAAGACCTTGATGAGATGTGGGGCATCGAAGAAGCCCACAATAGCTGCGATATCAGAAAGCGACAGATCGGTATAGGTCAGCAGTTCTTCGGTCTTGGAGACCCTTATTTCGCTGACCAGATCGTTGAAGCTCATGCCGGTCTTTTCCGATATGAGCCTGGATATCGAAGACTTTGACATATAGAAGTTTGTAGACAGTTCAGCCAACGATACTCCGGTCGATATATGGCTATAGATATATTTGAAGATTTCCGTCAGCACATCATTGTCCTTGCTTGCGATTGTTTCATTTCTTTGCTGATAGCGGCAGAACAGCAGCATCAGTTCAATGAGCTTGTTGGTCATATAGGTATCGATAAGCAGCTTCTCCCTGTATTGGCAATAGATGTTGCTTTCCTTGACCTCGTCCTCGATTTCCTTGAAGATGTAATCTATCTTTTTGAATCTTTCTTTGCTTAAGCTGATGACTGGATTCTGAGCGACCTCATTGACGATGCCTGAGAGGCCATTGGCATAGTTCTTCGACAGAATGAACTCTACTACCATCTCAAAACTGAAAGTCAGGATCTTCGCCATCAATGGCTTCTTGACTTCGCTGAAGAAGGTCGTATCCCATGGCAGGATGATGATTATGGTATCCTTGCCTACTTTGTAGCTTTTGCCGTTTATGGTCATTTCGCCTTCGCCATCAGTAAACAGCGCAATGCGAGCTCCCTGATGGATGACAGGCTTGGTCGATGCAGAAAACCTGGCGGTTATGCATGTGCAGATCGAATACTTGCTTCTGCCTATTTCCTGGATTATTCTTTCGCTTTCCACCTTTCCATTATACAAAAGAAGGTCTCTTCAATTGAAGAGACCTTTTTATTAATCGGGTTTAACATGGGATAAAATATCTTTGGTTTTGGGAATAAGCTATCACATCTCTGTTAAAGCCGCATTAACCTTGGATACAGATTTATGATACCATTCCCATATGGACAAATATCCGCTCTAAAATTGTATTTTATTGAATTCTACTTCTCCATCATTCTCATGAAGTGATCGAAGATCTCTTTTCCCTTGACGGTCTTGTCCCCGCCCATCCTTTCCGGATGGAACTGTACCGTTATGATCGGTAAGCTTATGTGTCTTGCCGCCTCAATGATTCCATCTTCCGCAAAGGCAACAGCTTCCATACCTTCACCTAGGATGTCGCTTGACTGGTGGTGTGAGCTGTTCGCAACAAAGTTTCCGCCATACAGTTCATAAAGGAAAGAACCTTCCTTTGCGTTGATCGTGTGGATCGCATCACCCTGATATGAACGATGAGCGATATCGCTTCGGATATCCTGAATCATGGTTCCCCCAAAATAGACATTGATCAGCTGATGGCCTCGGCAGATGCCAAGCACAGGCTTTCCTGCCTTGATGAAGTCATCAAGAACCCTCAGCTGCCATTCATCAAGTTCATCATTGATTTGTTCGCATCTGTGATTGTCTTGATTGTAGCGCTTTGGATTTATATCTACACCGCCTGGTATGATGAGTCCATCAAACTCATTCACATCATATTCATCTACAAGGTTTACTGGCTTTGCGCCGCTTGCGACAACAGCGTTTACATAGTTGTCTATCTTTTGGTTTTTTCCGGCTATCGCTACTATTTTCATGCCTGGCCTTCGAATTGCGAATTGTAGAGCTTCGCATAGAAGCCATTCTTTTCCATCAGATCGTTATGGTTTCCGACTTCCACAACATCGCCCTTATCCATGACGATGATGATGTCGGCATTCTTGATGGTCGAAAGACGATGGGCGATCGTGAAGGCTGTCCTGCCCTTACGCAGAGTTTCCATCGAATCCTGGATCAGCTGTTCAGTTCTGGTATCGACAGATGATGTAGCCTCATCAAGAATCAGGATCTTTGGATCAGACAGGAAGGCACGGGCAATGGTCAATAGCTGCTTCTGGCCTTGCGAGATGCCGCTTGTCTCTTCGGAAATCATGGTGTCGTAGCCGTTCTCCAGAGTACGGATGAAATGGTCGACATGTGCCATACGGCATGCCTCATATACCTGCTCATCAGTTGCGTCTGGGTTGGAGAACTTGATGTTGTCCTTTACCGTTCCGTCAAAGAGCCAGGTATCCTGCAGAACCATGCCAAACATGTCCCTTAGATCCTTGCGCGTATATTCCTTTATGTCATGATTGTCGACATAGATGGTTCCGCCATTGAGCTCATAGAAGCGCATCAGCAGCTTTACCAATGTGGTCTTGCCGGCACCGGTAGGTCCAACGATCGCCACGTCCTTGCCTGGAGCCACATACATCGAGAAGTCGTTGATGATGATCTTGTCAGGGTTGTAGCCGAATTTTACGTTCTCGAAGGTTACATTTCCCTGAACCTGGAGTTCGCCATTGGCATCGTATACATTGATTGGATTATCGGTTTCTTTCTCTTCTTCTTCCTGGTTCAGCAGATCGAAGACACGCTCGGCTGCCGCTGCCATCGACTGGACAGTATTCATAAGCTGAGCGATGGAATTGATTGGCTGATTCAATCTCCTGACATAGGTAATGAAGGCTTGGATATCGCCGATATTCATGGTCTTTCTGATGACCTCGAATCCGCCCACAAGGCATACGATCACATAGGTGACATTGCCTAGGAAACCTGTCAAAGGATGCATGATCGAAGATATGAACTGCGACTTGTAGCCTGCACTGCAGAGCTTGTCGTTGAGCTCATCGAACTTGGTGATTGAGGTTTCCTCATAGTTGTAGGCCTTGACGGTCGTGTGTCCAGAATACATTTCCTCCACGTGTCCATTGACCTCGCCAAGATATCTGGAGTTTGCTGAGAAGTGCTTCTGCGACTTCTTGACCAACGTAGCTGCAATGATGCCTGACAGCGGAATCGTCAGCAATGAAATGGCCGTCAGCTTGAAGCTGATCGTCAGCATCATGAACAGCACACCGACGATATTGACCAGCGAGTTGAGGATCTGGGATACCGTTGAGGTGAGATTGTTGGAGATGCTGTCGACATCGTTGGTCACGCGCGACAGTACATCGCCATGGGTCTGCGAATCGAAATACTTCAAAGGTAGACGGTTCAGCTTCTCGGAAATGTCCTTGCGCAGACGATATGATATGTCAACAGAGATGTTGACGGCAATCAGGTTTACGACATAGTCGATCAAAGCACTGACGACATAGAGTATGCCCAGCTGCTTGACGATCGTGAAGATGCCATCGAAATCGATGCCGCCTCCGCCTTGATACTTGGAGATGATGCCTTGAGACAGCAGCGTTGTGGCGTTGCCTGAAAGTCTAGGTCCATAGATGCACATGACGGTTGAGACAACCATCAGCACCAGCATCATCACGATACGGAAATAGTATGGTCTGATATAGCTTACAAGCTTCTTTATTGTGCCTTTGAAATTCTTAGGCTTCTCTACTGGCTTACGGTTAGGCCCTGGCATAGTTCAGTTCCTCCTTCGAAAGCTGTGAAGTAGCGATCTCGTAGTAGACATCGCAGCTTCTCAAAAGCTCTTCGTGTGTTCCTTCTCCGACGATCTTGCCTTCGTTGATGACGAAGATCCTGTCGGCATTCTTGATGGTCGAGATGCGCTGAGCAACGATCAGTACGGTGGCATTGCTCTTCTCGATCATTCTGTTGAGTTCGTTTCTCAGCTTCTTGTCGGTCTCATAGTCGAGAGCCGAGAAGCAGTCATCGAAGATATAAATGTCCTTATCAGCTGCCAAAGCACGGGCAATGGACAGACGCTGTTTCTGTCCGCCAGAGACGTTGGTGCCTCCCTGAGTGATGATCGAATCTACGCCATTCTCCTTCTCATCGAGAATATTTAGCGATTGCGATATGCTGAGCGCTTCATTAAGCTTGTCTTCGCTTATATCGCGTCCAAATTCGATATTGGAACGAATCGTTCCGGTAAACATGACGGCTCTCTGTGCCGCAAAGCCGATGCGGTCATGGAGATCCTTCTGGCGAATATCCCTGATATCGATGCCGCAATAGGTGATCTTGCCTTCGCTTACATCGAAAAGTCTTGGAATGAGCTTGACGATAGTCGACTTGCCTGAACCGGTAGAACCGATGAAGGCTACTGTCTCGCCTGGATTGGCCTCAAAGCTGATGTTCTTGATCACATACTCTTCAGCTCCAGGATATTTGAAGCTGACATCATCGAAGACAATCTTGCCGTTGCCTTCTGGCAATTCGACAGGATTTTCTGTATCTGTTATGGAATTCTTGGTGTCCAGTATCTCGTTGACACGACGTACCGATACCATGGAACGCGGAATCATGAAGAATGTCACCGTCACAAACATGAATGACATTACGACATGGATGGCATACTGCACAAAGGCCATCATATCGCCGATAGTCATGGCATCGATGTCGATCTGCTTGGCTGAGAACCAGATGATCACAACCGTCAGCATATTCATGACGATAGTCATGACCGGAGACATGATGTTTATGGCTGAAGAGACGAATCTGTCGGTTCTGGTCAGTTCGCTGTTGACGTCATCGAACTTCTTCTCTTCCTGCTTTTCGGCATTGAAGGCTCTGATGACCAGAATGCCATCCAGCATCTCGCGCATTACGCTGTTGATCTTATCGGTCAGCTTCTGGATGATCTCAAACTTAGGAACTGCGACAATCAGAAGGAATGCCATGGTTCCCACGATGATGCCGATCGCTACAAGCAGGATCCAGGAGATCTGCGGATATCTTACGACCTTGACGACGGCTGTGATGCCCATCATCGATGACATCAGCAGCATCCTCATCGACATCTGGATCAGATTCTGAATCTTGGTGATGTCATTGCCGGTCCTGGTAATCAAGGAACTTGTCGAGAACTTCGAGAATTCAGCCTGCGAGAATGATTCGATCTTGGTGAAGACGTCTCTACGCATCTTGGCTGAAATCTTGGCTGCCGTCTTTGCGGAGATATAGGTAGATAACAGTTGAACTGCAACTCCCACAAGCGATACCAGCAGCATGGTCTTGCCGATATCGATGATGTAGCTGTTCTGGATCTTTTCGGCAGAAAGGCCCACATTCCTATAGAGGTCTGAGATGTAAAGCTTAGCCATTGAGGAATAGTTGTCCTCAAGACCTTCGATGCTTCCATCCAGCACCTTGGTCAGTTCCTTGATATCGGCATTGTCGATATCGATGTTCTGGCTTTGGCACAGATAGGAGTATACAAGCGGCTTGCGCATCTTATCTGCCAAACCTTCGCTTTCATTCTCCAGATAATACACATCGTCAGTGAACTCGATTTCCTGCTTTCCGACGATGGCTTTGCTTCCTTTGTTAAGCAGAGTGTATGAATCAAGCACCTCTTCCTTGTCCTTATCGGACATGAAACGGACAATGGTCTCCATATCCTTCTTGGCTATGGCCTTTGGAACATCTTCCGTTATTCCGCCATACTGGATGCCGTTGGTAACGATATCCGACATGTAGTCAGGCAAAGACAGTTCAGTCTGCACCTGCACAAACGTCAATACCGCTACAGCCAGTATGGCCAGAATGTAGGGCTTGATGTATTTGAATATAAGCTTCATATGCTAATCACCTTCCTTCAGATTCTTTATCATCGCATCCAAGGTTCTCTTGAATATCTTGAGATCCTCTTCATCGATGTTGCTTATAACCTTCTTTTCGATCTGTTCAAGATGCTCATCGATCTTGTTGCGCAGATCGTTCGCTTTTTCAGAGAGAACGATGATTCTGCGTCTTGCGTCATTCTCATCAACATATCTTATGACAAGACCCTTGTCCTCAAGCGAATCGATCGCTCCCGTTATCGTGGCCTTCTTCAGCTTGGTCTCCTCTTCAAGATCCTTCTGACATATGTCTTCATTCTCATGCGAGAACAGGAAAGCCATTATCTGCATCTGGGTCGAATTCAGATAGTCAGACGGCTTCTTGTTTCCGAGGATGTGTATTCTGATGCAGTTGTCGAGATACTTTATGTCATTGATAAGTTTCTTGCTCATATTGACCTCCAAAATAATAGTTAGTTCGCAAACTAACTATTTAATTTTATGTCTTATATTGGCTACTGTCAAATGGTATAATTTCATCAGTAAAGAAGGTAACACTATGAAATTCAAGAACATTCTATCTATGATATGCAATCTGGCGATTGTCGGATTAGTTGGCTATAGCACCTATGTCTTCATAACCGAAGGAGGAACCGGAAACATGGCAGGGCAATATCCTTTCTATTGCTTCTTCACCTTCGATTCCAACATCCTCTGTGCTATTGCTGCGTTGCTTCTTCTGATCAACAACATCATCAACATCTTCCGCAAGGAAGCAAGCTTCTCGTTCACTTTCGTGCTTCTCAAGATGATGGGAGCTGTGGGCGTAACCTTGACCTTCCTTGTCGTCATGTTCTGGCTAAGACCAACGCTTGGTGGAGACCAGATGTATGGCGGAGTGAATCTCTTCCTGCATTTCATCTGCCCAATACTTGGAGCAGTATCGTTCCTGTTCTTTGAGACAAGCGATGAGTTCAACATCTCATCCTTCATCATGGCGATCATTCCGATCATTGCTTATGGTGTCATCTACATATACAACACCATCTTCGCCGGCAACTGGATCGATTTCTACAACTTCAACTTCTCTGGCCAATGGTACTTCATGATAGCTCTAGTTCTTGCGGCAGCCATCATTATCGCCATCATTGAGATCATCATCCACAACATCGTTGCCAAGATCGATAACGCAATCATGAAGAGGAAAAGCAAATAATCCAATATAGCAAGTCAGGGCGCGCATTGATGCACGCCCTTTGATTTTCATCGGTTTGTTAATTGGTTAATCTCTCCCATTTAGCATCTTCAATATCTTTATCACTGATATCAATATCTTTGAACCCGTCGATAAAAGATAATGATCTTTGTCTAGCTGATGAAATCTTAATTATATGTTGGCCATATTTAGTAACATATATCCTCTGTTTCTGCTAATTCTATATACTTCCCTAGATTATTTCTAAACCCTGAAACTGTAATTATCATTTTGCACCTATTTCTATACACATTATAATATTGATCTTGCTTTGGTTAATTGAGCAATCCCGCATGGAAAACGCAACATTCAAAAAGAGAATCTATCGATAGATTTCATCGATTAGGATTCTCTTTTCAATATGCGCGATGATATTCTGAACTATTTCTCTTTGTATTCTATTGAATATTCTTCGCTAACGAAGTCACAGTTCAATGTAGCGATACCGATCTCGTTTGACCAGCTGATCGACATCTTCGATCCTTCGCATTCAGCTTCAATCTTGGCATCTTCGCTGAATGCTGGGCAGGTGTTCCTGAATCTAAGCATCTCAAGCTGCTTGCTTACGATCTCATCCTGAAGTCTCTTGGATGCATAATCTATGGTGAGATTGCTGCGGTTGATTTCCTTATGTCCGCCGATGCCAGCCTTGGCCATAGCCTCATAGTCGTTCTTTCCGGCAAACAGATCAAGATACCAGATCTGTGGCTTGCCTGGCATGAACATCTGTATCGCTCTTGCCATCAGCATGCGTCTATCGCTTTCGCCTAGTGCCGAATAGTAGGTGGCATTGACCTGATAGTAGACGTTCTTGGCGCCATTGAGGTCTTTGACATACCCGCCTCTATTTACCACAACATCAATGACCTTCTGAATATCTTCTTCTGGAAGCAAACCCTTGAGATCGAGTAGCGGTATGCCGTCATGGCAGCCAAGCATATTTATGGTCTTGATGCCCTTTTCCAGGCATTCATCGATCCAGCCCTTCAGGTAGTTTCCGTTCTTCCTCTCGAAAGCATCGATAAGAAGTCCTGGAAGGAAGAAATCATATACCATATAGCCCTTATTGGCTAAAGTCTCATAGACCTTTTCGCCGTAGGTGGCATGGATCTCAGGAAGCAGAGTCAATCCATATTCCTTGGCGATGCTGTCAACCTTCTCAAGCAGTTCCCAGGTGCCTGGATCATTCATGAAGTTCTTCTGTCCAACTTCCTTAGGAGCATAGGCAAAGGCATCAAGTCTGACAATCGAAACGCCATAGTCAGAAAGCCTCTTTAGAGTCTTTCGATAATAGTCCCAGACAAGCGGAGACTTGATGTTCACATCCATCTGACCCAGATAGCTTCTGTTTGCGTTCAGGTATTCCTTCACTGCAGGTAGATAGCAATCATATTCGCCAAGATCAAGTTCTGACAGTTTCTTCTTATCATCGATGAAATCATTGATGGTCTCGCTAATATCCTTGGCTGTCTCATATTGCATCGATAGTTTGCCTACAAGCTCAATCGGATTGACCTTATTGTAGACAACCTCCTGGTAGAAGGTGTTCCAGTATGGAACATCTCTTCCGTCAGGGAATCTGATCATCAGAATAGGCATGCCAGCCTTCCTGAAGAACATATCCTTGATGTATTTGTTGTCCGGCATGATATAGCCATCTTCAGTCATCTGGCCACAGCCATCCCAGAACTTGTTCCAATCGATGAAGAAATCCTTGTAGATCGATTCTTCGCCGTTCTTGATCAGATCCTGGAACTCTGGCGAAAGGACAGAGATGTGGTTCAGTATCATATCCAATGTCAGATCGATGTCTGCTTCATGCAGGTCATCTATATCTTTCTGACTGGCATACTTGTCAGATAGATCATAGGTTATCAAAGAGAAGCCTCTGTCAAGGTCAGTATTATAGATGCTTGGCAGAATATAGAATGAGCTGAAGACATCCTTGAATTCATCTCTCTTGAGCAGAGAAACGACGTCCGAAAGCTTGGTGCCGATGCTGTCAGGATATGCATTCAGCATAGCTTTGTTGTTCATTTTCTTTTCTGACATAGCTTACCTATCCAATATCTCGCCCTTCTTCGAAATGACGATCTTGGCATCCTTTCTTCTTTCATCGAGCTCTTCCTGCTCAATCTCCAGAACCATGGTCGTAAAGGCCGAATCGGTTTTGCCGTCTCTGGCTCTGTTTCTTCGATGTTCTCTGGTCTCTTCTGGTGTGGAATTGAGAAGGATCGGGATATCGATGCCCTCAATACTGGCGTTTCCGCCATGGGTCCACTCGATGATCAGCACATCTATATTCGAGAAGTCGACCTTCTCATAGTATCTTTCATCTTCGCTTCTTCCCATGCGCTTAAGATAGATGCTGTCATCGCCATTCTTGAACTTGGCGATGATGTCGTTTATCTGCACATAGTCCTGTTCCTTTGAAGTTCCAAGATACTGCTTCAAGGCAGCTCTGCCATACTCCTGATAGGTCTTCAGGAAAGGGTATTCATCGATCTTCTTTGGATCGCTATCGGCCTCTTCCCGCCAAAGCATAAGCAGTTTCTCTTTTACCTCATCATCATATATATCCTTATCTATGAGTCCCTTCAAACCTTCCGCTCTGAAGATGGACATTCTTTCGGCATCATTGTACATAGGTATCCTATAAGGATAGTTGTCGCCTGAAAGGATATAGTTCTTGATGCCGTTTCCCTCAAGATAATGACCAAGCACTGATGCTATCTCGGATTTGCCGACACCGCTGCCGCCAAAGATAGAGATGACAGCCTTGTCTTTTTCAAGATTATTCAGCTCTTCAACAAGATAAGGAAATATCGTTGAAGCCTTGGCTATATGGTCATCGCCTATATTCACGACATCGCCGGGCATATCGCCATGACGAATATCGTCTGTTACGTCAATTATTCTGTAGCTTTCGATCTTCATTCTACTCACCCACAAACTTGTTTATGTAGTTGACCAGCTCCTTCGCCATCCTGTCATGGGTCTTCTGCGATGGATGTCCAGCAGCGCCCAATCCCTCAAACATCGGATTGATTGCGACATACTCGAAGGAGAACAGCCTATCATCGCCATCTTCTTCACGGATCTCATCGACAACCTCTTTAATGTGATGGTATAGATAGTAGTCCATTGAACCAAGCGAACACAGGATGTAGGTATCCTTGCCGTTGAGTTCTCTCAGGTGTCTTACAAACTTCTTGAACTGTTCGTGGAACCATTTCTCATGCGATTCGATCTCACGGAAATCGCGATAGAACTTGATCGGATTGGAATCGTTGGTGCCAAGGTTCATGACCACGATATCGTTATGGTTGGCTTCGAAATCCCATCTTGTAAGTTCCTTGCCGATCTGGCTTTCATAGAGTTCATCAGTGAACTCATATATGTCTTCCATGGCGTGCATATCCCAAAGCTGATGCTTAGGTCTGATTGCATTGATTCCCGATTCGCAGATCATCGAGAAGTCATAGTCCAGAGCTCTGGCAGCCTGAGCTGCATATCCTGACCAGGCGTTCTCTTCGATGGTCTTGAACTCGAATGAATTGTTTGGTGCTTCATTGCCGAAACCGCAGGTAATGGAATCGCCAATGATCTCCATTCTCTTCTTCTTTGGTTCCAGCCTGAATACTTCGCCATCTACTTCGATCTCTTCAATGCCCAGCTTGCCGCGAGCATTCTCTGATGGCTTAAGGATCCTGAATTCATGTCTTTCGACTTCAGCGCTTTCCCATAGGGTTACCCATTTGTCTTCCCTAAGTTCCTGTCTAGCGAAAAGTTCCATGCCGTTATCGATAGCCAAGGCTATGCATGGCCAGTCAGGTGCAGGATCAGGCATGCCTGGCATACCAGGAATCTTGTTGGACATGACCTTGACCTTGACGGCAATCTTCTTGCCTTCAAGACCGAACGAGAATCCTGAACATGACCAGTTCATGAACAGGGTCTCTTTCTCCTCATCATAGATGGTTCTGCCATTCAGCTTAGCTGATGGAATGAAATCTTTGATCTTCATATTTTGTTCTCCTTGTGCCTATATTACAGCTGTAAAGCCAAACAATGGATTGTGTTCGGCATTGAAAATCGATGCTTCGCAATAGTTCACTTCGCAATATCTGATGCTTATCTTTCCTTTGAAGTCTCCTTCAAGTATCAGCCTGTCGTCCTCTATATATGCAACATAATCGACAGACTTGCCATCACATTCTACCTCAAGATAGTTCTTCAGCTTATCGCTTATCTCTATTGCGCCATAGGTGTTCGCAAAAGACAGGATAATCCTGTTGCCGTCCTTGACTGCCTTTTCGAACAATGGACAGTCTGCATTTACATCTATATCATACACGTATTTGAAGACATAATTCGCAAGCCTTTCGCCTACGATCTTCTTGTGACGCGGATGGATATTGAATTCCTCTCCAGCATCCAGAATACATATGTCGTAAGCCTTGTCTAATCTTGAAGTGGCTTCAAATTGCTTATGTCTCATGACATCATAATGCTTGGCACCGGTTGGCCCTATTCCTCTAAATGGCGCAAGCTCAACCTGGAAGAACGCAAGCTCCTCATTGAAAAGCTTTCTCCAAGATCTGATCAAGGTATACATCGATTCATCATAGAAGTCTACCCAATCACGTGCATCGTCATCCTCACCTTGCCACCAGATGATGAAACTCACCGGATATGGTGCAACCTTACACAGCATGTTTTCATATAGTGATGCTGGTCTGATGCAGGAAAGAGGTCCTGGCAGATATGGACTATATATCGTTGGATCCATTGGTGGAGGTCCAGCCTTGAAGAATTCCGACATGTCCTCACCCATCATGAACTTCTCATTGAAGGCTTTCATCTCTTCACTTGGTTCTGGTGTTCTGACAAAAGCTGTCTTGATATATGATTCCCATGCAGTGGACTTGTCGGCATTGTCTTGCCAATCAAGCACTGGCTTAAGTGCAGGATTGGCGAGAATGCTGTCATAATCTATCCAGGCTGTAGCTGGCGTTCCGCCCCAATTGCAGCTGATGATTCCGACCGGAACATTCAGTTTCTTTCTTAATGCCAGACCCAAATGGCAGGCAACCGCACTGAACTGCTTGCGGTCTTCACTGTCCTCAAAGGTTCGCCAATATCCCCAATCGGGAGTAGGTTGCTTCTCAAGGAATCCGACAAATGAGCTTTGAGGAACCGTGAAGCATCTAAGGTCATGGTCATCCTCATATTTCAGAGCTTCTTCTAGACTCTCATCATATTTCAGAATGAATTCCATATTGGACTGGCCACCGGCCAGTATGACTTCGCCGATCGCCACATCATTCATGATTATGGTTTCGCCTGTTCTTTTCGATGAGACTTCCATTCTGGTCTTGAAGCTTGCAGGCATGGCGGGCAGATCGATCTGCCATTCGCCCTTTTCCGTATATGTTGTATAGGTCTTATCACCTATGCATATCGTTATGGTATCGTTTCTGACGCTAGTTCCCCATACAGGGATTCTGACATTCTGTTTCAGAACCATGTGTTCTTCAAAAGGCATTCCTAATTGCAGTTTCATATTGTCACCTATAATATCCTTCCAAGGCTATCCTTGAAGAATCTATCGCAATCTCTTGCGGCAATCTCTGGGCATTCGTCTGCCGCACCATGTCCATAGTGCTGGTATACCAGAAGCTGTCCGCCTGGAATGGCTTGGGCAACCTCCAACGCTGCATCAGTTGGCGATATCGGATCAAGTCCGCCCTGCCAGATCAGCACAGGAAAGCTTATCTCGTGGAGGCGTTCAAGCAGTTCCTCTTGCGACTTGGCGCCGCATCCCGTCATATCTCCCAGCATCGGCAAGGCGAACTCTTCCTTCTTGCGATGCATCAGGATATCAAGGTGTTCCTCATAGTTTTCTTTCCTTCTCTTGAGCCTTTCAGGATTCTCAGTAGGCCAGGTTTCGATCCAGGCCGTCTTCTCTAGTCGCTCTCTATTTCCCACGAAGCTTTCTGCTTCATCTCTCATCTTTCTTAATGGTCCAGGAAGATCTCTTTCCGCATGGTATTGCACAATGCCATCAACACAGACATAGGCTCTTATCATCTCTGGATAGTGGAAGCCGATATACCAGGCGCACCAGTTGCCATGCGAAATGCTGGTATAGTAGAACGACTCTATTCCCATAGCCTTCGCAAAGGCCACCAGATCCTCGCCCCAGATGGTCGCATAATCCTTGAGTTCTCCATCATAGATGTGTGATGATTCTCCATATCCGCGCATATATACCTCAAAGACATGATAGTCGTATGGCTCCTGTCCAAGCATTGCCATATGCGAATTCTTGAAAAAGAAATTCTGGCATGACAGAAGATACTTGTCGCCCTTTCCATATTCACGATAAGCCAACGTTACGCCATTGACCTCTATTGTTTTTATTTCATGCATATAGACGCCTCCCTATGACTATAATTTATCGTTTATTGGCGCATCCAAAAAGAAATTTTCACTCATTTGATTATAAATATATATTCTATTGTCTTTTTTCTAAACTGCAGTTTACTTATTTTGTTGTAAGAGATGCTTGATTGCCCAATAATTAAGGTATAAATTCTGCTTCTCCACGTTGTTTTTTGCGCAGTCAAGAAGGAGGAAACCGTCACTCACGGGTCAGTATTGTGGAGACATACTGAAAATGGCCTATATAGGCTGAGGCAATCGCGAAGGAGTTCGCCTTGCCAGAGTGGAAAAATATGTCTAGTGTTACATTAAAAAACATCAAGAAGGTATATCCTATCTCATCTGAAGAAGCCGCTCTCATGAGAAAGGCAGCCAAGAAAAATAAGGATGTATCAAAGGAAGGCTTCGTGCCTAATCTTCAGGTCACCAAAGAAGGCGTCGTAGCCGTACAGGATTTCAATCTTGAGATCCAGGACAAGGAATTCATCGTTCTTGTTGGCCCATCCGGATGCGGAAAGTCGACAACTCTGAGAATGATTGCCGGACTGGAAGAGATCACTGACGGTGAACTCTACATCGGCGACAAGCTCTCAAACATCATCTCCCCAAGAGACAGAAACATTGCGATGGTATTCCAGAACTATTCGCTTTATCCGCACATGACCGTCTATGACAACATGGCCTTCTCATTGAAGCTGGCCAAATTGCCTAAGGACGAAATAGATAGGAAAGTCAAGGAAGCAGCTGAGATCCTTGATATCACTCAATATCTCGAGCGTAAGCCAAAGGCTCTGTCAGGCGGCCAGAGGCAGAGAGTTGCGATCGGTAGAGCCATCGTCAGAAACCCTCAGGTTCTTCTGATGGACGAGCCGCTGTCAAATCTCGATGCCAAGCTGCGTGGACAGATGCGTTCCGAGATCATCAAGCTCAGAAAGAAGATCGATACGACCTTCGTATATGTTACCCATGACCAGATCGAAGCTATGACCTTAGGTGATAGAATCGTTGTCATGAGAGATGGCTTCATCCAGCAGGTCGGCACTCCTCAGGAAGTGTTCAATCATCCAGACAATGTCTTCGTAGCCGGATTCATCGGTACACCACAGATCAACTTCTTCCATGATTGCATGCTGAATAGAGATGGCGACAAGTACAGTCTGGATATCTGCGGCAGAACCATTGAACTGACCAAGGAACAAGAAAGAAGGCTCAAGGAAAACGGTGTCGACAGCAAGAAGGTTATCGTCGGCGTAAGACCTGTCCATATCGCCATTTCTGACAAGGGCTTCAAAGGCATGATCGGCGTATCGGAAATGATGGGTTCTGAAGTCCATCTGCATATCGACCTCGACAATGATGACAAGGACGATATCGTCGCAATCATCCCTACAGCCAAGCTTGATCTCGATACCGTATCGATCGGCAAGGAAATCACCTTCGACTTCGACCCTGCTCTCTGCCACATCTTCGATGCAGAGACAGAAAATAATCTGATATAGAATACAAGCCCACAGCAGTGGGCTTTGATAAAGAAAGGAAGCATTATGAGCAACTATGATGTACTGAAACAGATAGTCGATGAAAAGGCTGTCATCAGACATGTATCCAAACATCGCAATCCTGATGGATCGATGGATATCGCCGGAAACCTGAAGATCTGGAATGACGCGGTCGATAGATTTGAAAGCATCAGGCTTTGGGACAAGACGCCAAACTTCGATGATAGAGATCCAAACCAGATCGATCCCAACATCATCTTTGTAGCCAATCAAGAGGGCAGGAAGCGTGGCACAATCATTGTTGCCTGCGGTGGAGGCTTTGAGACCAGAACCGGATGCGAAGGCTTCAACGTCGCCAAATACTTTGTCGACAAAGGATTCAACTGTGCTATTCTTACCTATCGTCTGAAGCCATATGGACGCATGGATGCCCAGAACGATATGCAAAGAGCCATCAGATATCTAAGAGCTCATAAGGATGAACTCAACATCACCGACAGGATCTGCTGCATGGGCTTCTCAGCCGGCGGCATGCTGTCAGGAAACTGTGCAACCCATTTCGACTATGGCAAGAGTGATGGCGATGAAGTAGATAGACAATCATGCAGACCAGACTGCGTCGTGCTTGGCTATGGTGCCTTCTGCTTTGCAGGCATTCCAGGAGGCTTCTTCTGCGATCCATTCTCTGATATGATCAGAAATCCGTTCTTCGCCAATAAGGAAGAGCTGCTCTACTTCTCTCCAGAAGTGAACATCACTAAAGAGACTCCGCCATTCTTCATCTGGCAGACAAACTCCGATGATCCAAGAAACTCCTTCACAATGGGCAGTGCCCTGACGGCCATGGGCATTCCATTCGAAATGCACCTGTTCCCTGAAGGCGTACATGGCTTAGCCTTGGCTGATGGAAACAACGATCTATCGATGGATATTCCATCCGTTCAGCAATGGGCTTCGCTATGTGCCGCATGGCTAGAAAAACAAGACATCTAGAATGAACACAAAGCGATGAATCAATTGATTCATCGCTTTTTCTTTACTCTATCAGATTGTCCTCTTCATCAAATAGATACAGATAATCTTCATCAAAGCTGATTCTTATATCTTGACCAGGAATGTATCTTCCTTCATTCTGTCCTGCATTCTTTTGGGCAATCATAATCTCTTTATCTTCAATATTGGCATGGATTATCAGATCATTGCCATCAACTTCACAATAATCTATCTTGGCTAATGCTCCCTCATCAGCTATCTCGATATCGAACGGCCTGACGCCTACCGCTATCTTTTTGCCGGAAAGTTTCTTGGCCTTTTTTGTGTCTAGATGATGCTCAAGACCAAATATGGTAAACTTGCCGTTTTCTGTCATTATGTCATCGAAGATGTTCATAGGCGGATAGCCCACAAACTCTCCACAGAATCTGTTGCAAGGATAGTTGTATATATTGGCAGGAGTATCATCCTGCTGCATGATGCCGTCCTTCATGACGATGATTCTATCTCCCAACAGCAAGGCATCCTTTTGGTCATGGGTCACATATATGAAGGTGATGTTGAGCTTCTTCTGGATACGCTTGAGTTCGGCTCTAAGTGAATTGCGCATGAGCTCATCCAGGTTAGAGAATGGTTCATCCAACAAGAAAGCCTTAGGCTTTCTAACCAATGCTCTGGCAATCGCAACGCGCTGCTTCTCACCGCCCGATAGTTCATCGGCTATGCGCATTTCCTTTCCCTTCAGCTTCAGAAGCTCCAGCATATCTTCAACCTTCTCTTTTATTTCCTCACGAGGCATATGGAGGTTCTTGAGCGGGAAAGCTATATTGTCATATACGGTCTGATTGGGATATATGGCACAGTTCTGGAATACCATAGCGATATCTCTATCTTCTGGCTTCAGTCTGTTTATGATTTCATCATCGTAGTATATGTTGCCCAAAGACGGTCTCTCCAGTCCTGCCAGCATTCTCAATAATGAAGTCTTGCCGGAACCGCTAGGTCCCATTATCACCACGAATTCACCATTTCTTATGGTTGCGGAGAAATGCTGAACAGCCACCACACCCTCATTGGAGGTATATGGCATCTGCTTCTGCTTCTCCAGAATTCTCTTCTTCTCTTTCCTATTGATAATGCCTCCCGCATCGACGAAAGGATAGATCAGGGTGACATCCTCAAATCTGATCTTTGGCATTATTTTCTCTTCTTTCTTTCGCTTCTTAGCTTATCGTCAATATCGGACATCGATACTTCTTCAGCATCCTCTTCTATCTTTTCTTCTTGAGCCTCGTATTGTTCAAGATTGTTGTCGGCAATGAAACGTGCCATTCTCTTCTCGATGTTTGGTCTAGTGAAGTCTACATATAAGGCAGGAACGATGAAGATCGCTAATGGTATCGCATAAACGATATACGTCAGAAGCACCAGCAGCAAGACGTTCAGTATCGACATCAAGACATTCTGCATCGCAAAGAACACTGCCAGACGGATCGTATCGATGACGCTAAGATAGAATCTCGAAAGTACAGCCGGTATGTATATGATCATCACCGCAAAGACAAAGGTTATCGCAAAGCCCAGAATCAGATAAAGCAGTCCAAATATCGAAAGAGTATAGATCTGGAAACCGGTATTGAGTCCAACGCCAATGAAGAATACTGCCACCAGCACAATCAAATTAAGCTTCAGTCCCTGCACAAAGTTGTCCTTAAAGCAGATAAAGAAATCCCTGGCTACGCCCTGACCTCTTCCGCTGAAGATGATTTTGTGGGAAGTGTGGTAGAGCGCCGCACTGGCAGGAACGATCGTCAGTATAGGAACGCTGCAGACAAGCCAAAAGAAGCTGACTATCAGCATATTGGCAACCGTTTCCAGGATCTTCATGAGGGGACTGTTGTATTTCAATTAGAGCTCCGTTTCTTTGATGTGTTGAGTCTGACCAGCCTTGATTACTTCTCTGGTCTTGAATGACGTCATTATCTCGACATCGATGGCACTTGGATTATGAATCATCGATCCATCCCCACTATACTGCAGGCTTCTGTAGGCAGCAACATAGTCGATAATTTCGCTGTTTGTCGCAAACCATATCTGATCTTCGTATTCCTTCAGATACTTGAGCAGGTTCTCGATGACTTCATAGTTGTCGTCATGATCGAATTCATATCCGTGTCCCCATACATAGAACATGGATGGCACAAATGGAGGCTGCTTCACAAACTGCTCAGCCAGTTCCATTAGCTTTGGATCGTTATGATGGCAGGTTGGATTCAGGACCAGGAAATCTTCAGGAATATCGAATTTGCCTGTCGATTCTACTGTTCTGGCTCCTCTATAACCAGCATCCCTTAGAAGAGATACGGCCTTGTCGTCATAATGACCGAACGGATATGCAAACATGCTTATAGGCTTGCCGATCAGCCTTTCCAGACTAACCTTATCTTCAATTATCTCATACATTGCCAAAGGTGTCTTCACGCTCACCAGCGATGAATGATATAGTCCATGCCCACCGACTTCATGGTTTCTGTAGATGTCCTTGATCTCTTCCTTATCAAACTTTGAGATATCTACTGTCTTGCCATCAGGTCCAGTGATGACATTCTTGTAGCCAAGTACGCCATAGTTCAGATTGAAGGTGCACTTTGCGCCATATCTGTCAAAAATCTCAATGAGTTTTCTATCCTGTACCACGCCATCGTCATAGCTCAAGGTAAAGGCCTTGGCCTTATGGCCCGGAAACAGCATCGTATCAAATCTTTTTCCCATATTGCCTCCTAATATAAGAGACGCCTATCCATTGGATACGCGTCTTTTCAAGTTATGCTTTATGTGCGGTAACCGGTTCCTTGGAACCGAACTTCCATGCCGAGTTGTTGTCGACAGATATCTCTACCTTGTCGCCATCGAACTTCAGCTCATATACATCAGTCAGGCAGGTCTCTACCCAACGTCCATGCATCACAAGCGTATGATCATCCTTGAAGAATGCATCGCCCGTCGCCTCGTAGAGATACCAGAGCGACCCGGGGTAATGGCCCGCCGTCCACCAGAAGATCGAGCGCATGTCGAGCTCGTCCTTGCCGGTCTTCCACTTGCTGATGCCGTGCGGCACGTAGAGGTCGCTCTGGGGACCGCCCTTGCGTCCCGAAAGCTTGCCCTT
>CALFPO010000077.1 GCA_937919165.1 uncultured Bacillota bacterium
CCAACGATCCTCCTATCACGAAATCGATCTTCGGATAAGAGATGAAGAGCTTATCGATCTTCTTTGCCAAAGATACCGAATCAGGCATGTTGCCGTGCAGATCAAGAAGGATGACGTATTCGTCATTCTTTATTTTCCCAAGTACCCTTTCGGCTTCGGCATCAAGCACGCTTTTTGTATCGGATGATATCGTCTCATCCTTTACTTCAATCACCTCAAGACGATGATAATGATTTATTCTTTCGCAATAGTCATCAACCAATGCCTGAAGATGCTTGTCCTTGATCTTGCCGACACAGATCAGTCTAATCATTGATGTTTCCTGTAAGCTTCAATGTTTCGCTTCCTCTGATGACCGTAAACTCAAAGCTCTTCGTGTCCGTATATGCAGCCTTCAGATAGTCATCGCTGCTGTTGAGCTCGATGCCATTGATGGCTGTTATGATATCTCCACTTCTGATTCCTGCAAGATTGGACAAAGAGTTCTCTCTTGTCCTTTCGACATACATGCCGCCAAGAACCTCGATAGGCAGATTCAGATTGGCTTTCTCATAGTTATGCATATTCTTGACATATGAACCCTTCAGCCCAAACTGAACCTTATGGACATTTGTCTGATTGATGATGCCATCAGCGATGATCTTCAGTTCATTGCCTCTGACCGCAAAGACGATATCGCTGTCTATAGACATTGTCGTCATGCCCACAAGCTCACCATTCATATTGATGAGCGGACTTCCGCTGTATCCTGGCTTGAGATTTGCGGAAAGCTGAATGGCATCAAGGAAATAGCTGTAGCTGTTTCCTTCGAAGATGATCGAATTGCTTACGGTCCTTTCGGGATATGCCACCATGCCCAGTTCTGCACTGCCGGCATATTCCAATGATTTTGGCGTACCGATGCTGATGATGAACTCTCCTTCTTTCAGCAGCGAAGAATCGCCCATCTTGAGTGGAGCTATCTCATATGGAGTGCTGACTTCCAGAACAGCCAGATCGCAATAGATGTCCTGGCCGATAAGCTTGGCGGTCAATGAATATGAGCTCTTGAAGAAGACATCGATATTGCCTTCGCCAATCCCATGGAAAGCCGTAACGATATAGACCTTGTCGCCATTCTGGGCATATACGAAACCCGACATGATGTTGCCAGCGCTTCTGATCATCACAATGCCGCTTTCGCATTGCGATACGACCTTGGTCATATCGGTCGAAAAGCCCGATACGTTATAGATGTTTGTGATTTCCTTCTGCTTGTCTTCCTGCTTGCTGCTAAGCATGCTTGTCGTAAGGTAGGTCATCCAGCAGATGACGACAAACAGAATGATATAGATTGCCTTATTGTTCTTCATATCTTTTCCCTAATCTATCAGATAGCACGGCATATAGTTGCACGCATTGACACGGATGCCGTTGACCATAAACAAGAGATGCAGGTGGGCGCCTTCCGATACGCCGGTGTTGCCTATCTGTCCTATCGTTTCGCCTCTTAATACATTCTCTCCTACCGATACGTAGGCAGGCGTATTCAGGTGCATGTAGGTTGTCATGATGCCATTGTTGTGGTTGATCGTCACATAGTTGCCCATGTCATATTTCCATCCCTTGTCCTGGACAACACCGCTATCCACTGCATAGGCAGGTCCATAACGATTATACTTGTTGACGAAGTCGGTTCCGGTATGGTTCAGGTAGCAGCCCCAATGGCAGGTGATCGATGGGTTGTCGACTGGCCAGATATAGTTGCCGGTACCAACCATGATGACCTGTTTGGTTCCGACGGCGATGACGCCCTGGATAGGGTCGATGATCGACTGCTCAGATATCAGTTCACCATTCTCCAATACGCCATTGATCCAGGTCTCGGAATAAAGCACATTCTTCAAGCCGTTCTCTTCCTTGACCAGAACCTCGGTCTTGCCGGCCTCAAGTTCCTCATCCTCAACATATAGCGGAGCCATCGGTGCCACAATCTGCTGAGACAGATTCTCTTTCTTGACCTCGACCGTCAATGGCGAGGTGTAGTATGTGACATTAAGCTGCATGCCTGGGAAGACTACCTGGTCTTCCGAAAGCAGAACATCGCTGTTGAGCATCATCAGCTGCTTAGGTGACATATCGCCGAAATAGTAGCCGACACCATTGAGGGTATCGCCTTCTCTTACGGTATAGTATTCCTTTTCGCTGTTTCTGCCATAGCAGAGATAGTCATAGATATCTTTGGTGTTCTTGAATATGTCGTCTGGCGATACGATCGCTTCGATATAGGAGGTATCTTCAAGCACATCGATGCTTACCTCTCTAGTTTCGCCGACCTGTATCTCACCAGG
Organism: uncultured Bacillota bacterium; assembly: GCA_937919165.1. Lineage (GTDB taxonomy): Bacteria > Bacillota_I > Bacilli_A > Erysipelotrichales > Erysipelotrichaceae > Colivicinus. The sequence continues at coordinate 2,331 of CALFPO010000077.1, forward strand.
ATTGCTGTTGTAGGTGCTGCTTGAAAGTCTTGTAAGGCCTTCTTCGGAAACAAAGTTCAGAATGAAGTTCCTGTAGGCTTCCTCAAAGTCCTTCTTGGATTTGACATAGATGATGTCATAGACACCGCTAGCCGTCGAGAATTCGACACCGACCGTCTTGACGCCCAGAAGCGAATTGTCTACCAGATAGTCGAAGATCTTTTCATCAGCATTCTCGAAGCGCACAAAGGAAGTCTCTGGCGCTACATAGACATTGTCATTGAGCCCAAGCTGCGTATCAGGAAAATCGTTTTCGTATTCACGATATTTCTTTTCGATGCTGTCGCTCAGATATGCTGGGTCGCTTATGATGCCGATAAGCTTGCCATCGACATATATCTTTTCATATGATATCGGTTCATCCGAATATGAAATGATCTCTTGTTCAACAAGAGATTCTTCATTGGTCCTCATAGCACTGACGGTTTTTTCTTTGCCAAACAGCATCGGCAAGCCAAAGACTATCAGCAGGGCGGTTATAGCCGAAAGAAGCACAGCTATGATCTTCTTCAACTATGTTCCTCCATATTGTTCTTGATGCCGTAGAAGGCATTTATTTCTCTCTCAAAAGCCAGTTTGATCATACCGGTAGGACCGTTACGATGCTTGGCCAGAATCAGTTCGACATCCTCCCTCTCGTCATTGCTGTTCTCATCGCGATTGTAGTAGGCGTCACGATATATGAACATGACAAGATCGGCATCCTGTTCGATGGCGCCGGATTCTCTCAAGTCCGACAGCATAGGACGCTTGTCCTGACGCTGCTCAACGCTACGTGAAAGCTGGGATACCGCAATGACTGGACAGTTGAGCTCTCTGGCCATGGCCTTGAGCTTACGCGAGATCTCTGAAACCTCCTGCTGTCTTGATTCGCTGTTTCCGGCTGTCTGGATAAGCTGGATATAGTCCACAACAACCATATAGAGGCCATTGTCCTGAGCCAGCTTTCTGGCCTTGGCGAACATCTCGCTCACCTTGATGCCAGGGGTATCATCGATATAGAAGTTCTGACGCTTCAGTTCCTGAGAAGCCTCATTGACTCTAGACCATTCGTTGTCGTTCAGGTTTCCGGTACGGAGCTTCTGGATCTCAACCTTGGCTTTGGCAGCCAACAGTCTCATCGCTACCTGTTCGGCAGGCATCTCTATCGAGAAGATCGCAATCGAACCAGGCGTAACCGAAGCGGAATTGATGGCCAGATTTAATGCTAAAGCTGTCTTGCCCATAGATGGACGGGCAGCAACAATGATCAGGTCGCCTTTCTGGAAACCGGCTGTCATCCTATCCAGATCATTGTATAGGGTTCTGACGCCAGTGATGTCGCTTCCTGAATCCTGGATAGCCTGAATATGCTTGACGGTATCCTCAAAGACTTCTTCGCCAGATTTGAAGTCAGCGCTGGTCTTGGAATGGGTAATGTCGATTACCTGCTTCTCAGCCTCTTCAAGGAACTTGTTTATGTCGATAGAGCCATCATAGGCCTTATCGGAAATGTCCTGGGCGGCCTTTATCATCTTTCTGGCCAGGGACTTGTTCTTGATGATGTTTATGTATTCTTTGGTATTGTTGGCAGAGATAGTCATCTGCTGCAGCTGCATGATGTATTCAAGCCCACCGACCTTGTCGAAAACGCCAAAATCCTTCAGCTTGCTTGAAAGCGAAACAGCATCGATAGACTCCTTATTCTCATGCATGTCATTCATCAGCCTGTAGATGGTCTGATGCTTCTCAAGATAAAAATCATCATAGTTGATTCCGGCATCTGCGCACTCGCGCATTGCTTCCTTGTACATGATGATGTTTCCCAAAAGCGACTCTTCAGCCTCTATTGAATAAGGTATCGATTTGTTTGACATAGTTTATTCCTCTACCAGCTTAACTTTAATTATACCAATTATGTCCTTATATAGTTCAATCTCTACATTGGTCGTACCAAGCGTATTGATAGGGCCGTTGCTTCTTATCTTGCGCTTGTCGACTGTGATGCCCTTTTCCTTAAGAGCCTCCTCGATCTGCTTGGAAGATACCGAGCCTGATACTCTTCCTTCTTTGGCTTTCACCTTGAATTCCAAGATCAAAGCCTCAAGCTTCTTCTTCAGTTCTTGAGCAATCACTCTATTTTCAGCATCCTTTTCAGCCATTTCCTCATTCTGAGCATCCAGTACCTTGCGGGAATTATCGGTATACACTACCGCCAATCCTCTAGCCAGAAGGAAATTGCGTCCATAGCCATCAGCTACGTTCTTGACATCGCCCTTCTTTCCTAGTTTTGGGACATCATTCAATAATATTACTTTCATGCATTCTCTCCTTCAAAATATTCATTCAGGACCTGAATCAGTTCCTCTTCAACCTTTTCGACAGTCGTATCACGACGCTGCAGACCAGCAGCGCTCATATGCCCACCACCATTCATCTTTTCCATAATGACCTGCACATTGACATGACCCTTGGATCTTGCGGTCACGATGACCTCGTTGCTTGGCCCATAGCAGATGACGAAGCTTGCGTCTATCTCCTTGGCCTTTACCATCGTATCGGCTGCCTGGGCAGCGATAGAACGGGCATAATTTCCTTCCTTCAGGGCAGCATATACCACGCCCTTGCGGTATTCCTTGGATGAATTGATGATATGGCTTCTGTTTATTACCTGATCATATGGCTCTTGCGAAAGTTCATCGCAGACAAGCGGATCGGCGCCATACTTCCTCAAGGCCTTGGCAACATCATAGGTCCTTAGTCCTGTTCTCATGCGGAAGTTGTTGGTATCGATCAGAAGACCAAGATACATGATGTTGGCCTCTTCAGGCACGATGCTTAGCTTATTTGAGACATATGGCAAGAACTCAACCAGTATCTCGCAGGTAGACGAAGCCGATGGCTCGATATGCAGAAGCATAGGCTTGACATCCAGATCGGCGCTTCGGCGATGATGATCAATGATGACGATTCTTCTTGCTTTCTTCAGAAGATCATCGCCATTGCTGGTGGCAGCCATATGATGGTCCAGCATGATCACCAGCGAATTGTCATCGATGATGCTGTTGATGGCTTCATTCTGGCTGATGAACTCATGCTTATTGTTCAGGATATAGCTGTATCCGTTTATGACGTCGTTGATCATCGGCTCAATGCCGCCGCTGCGTCCAACGATATATACAGGCTTGTCCATTGTCTTGATGATGTTTGACATGCAGATGGCTGCACCAACACAATCCGCATCCATATCCTTATGTCCCACAATGATGACGTTTGTGGACATGCCCACAAGCTCCTTTATCGAATTTACCAGAACCTTGACCTTGGTCTTGTTCTGCTTCTCACGAGCCTCTGAATATCCGCCAAAGAACTGGGCGTCTTCGCCAGCCTTCTTGACGACTACCTGATCTCCGCCTCTTGTCTTGGCGAGATCCAATAGTGTCTCAGCCATCTCATCAAGTTCAGTAAGATCTTCGCATCCTCTGGCAAAAGCCATAGACAAGGTCAGATCGATATTTCCTTCCTTGGCCTGCTTTCTGACTGTCGACAGAATAGAGAATCGATCATCGCTTATCTGCTTATAGATTCTCTCATTCATCACTACCAGCATCTTATGATTCTTCAAGGTCTTGTATACAGCCTTGTATTTCTTGAAGTATTCGATTACCGGAACCTTGATGTTCGAATTGATGAAAGCCAGATTGTCTTCAGTCTCATTGCTTTCCTCGAAGTTGTCGTAGCTCAGCAAGCCGAAGACTGGCATATCATCCGCAATCTTGCGGCTCAATTGGCTTTCTGATGTGATGTCCTTGAACATCAGCACGGAATCGTTCTCTTTCTTTACGACGTTGTAGCGCTTGTCGTTGAAGATGACATCCAGTCGTTCAGCTTCACCGCTCAGGATGCTCTGAAGCTCAGGGATCCAGTTAAGCAGCTTCTCCCCCACATAGTCAAGCTCTCTAGAACGGAAGAATTCCGACATAAAAGTCACTTCATATTCCTCGTTGTATACCAGAATGCCGATCTGTCCCTCGCTCAAGGCATCGCTTACCGAAGAATCAAGACTCTTTTCGATCTGGTTTCTGGTATCGGCATCGATGTTGTCGAGATGGTAATAGATGATAAGCAGCAGCACAATGAAAGCCAGCGTCACAATGCCGGCGATGTAGATATTCTGCTTGAAGACCACATACAGCAAAGCCAGCGATATGACAACCGCCGCTATGAAGATGGCACTTAAGGCAACAACGTATCTTTTCTTATTCATTTTTATTGTTATTGTTTTCTACGATATTCTTTGGAATCTTTCTTTCAAGATAGTCGCGAAGCGGTCCAGCTGCATACAGGAAGCCGAAGATCATCATCGACAGAAGCAGCAATGGCACAAAGAATGCCAATAATATATATATGGCGCCGACATTCCTATGAAGCACGATTACGCCATAGAGGACCACAAACAGATATCCATAGTAGAGCAGCACAATGCCGGCCAGTATGGATAAGGTGATGATCAGATAGTAGAGGGTCTCATTCTCGATGAATCTGATCGCAAATACCATGAATAGCATCAGGAAGCATATATAGGCGACAGGCTTGCTGGGCTTGATGTCCCAGATATTGATTCTGCCAAGATCCTTGATCTTGAAACGCTTCAGCAAGAAAACCGACAGAAGATGGATCAGTACGCCTTCCATAGCACCCATGATGATAGTAGTGACGATATAGATGATCGCAACCATCTTGGTGAAGTCAAGCCCCATCAGATCGAAAGCTTCGCCATAGTTCATGCCGGAAATGCCTCCCATCTCATTCATGGTTATCTTGAATTCCTCTATGAAGCTGGCGATCGGAAAGCCCATCAAAGGATAGACGACAAAAGACACAAGCAGCTCGCCAACCGTATATACGAAGATGGCGATGATCAGAAGCATTCTCTTGTCCAGCCCCTTTTCGATGCCAAAGCTATAGGCTAGACCTGTCACAATGCCGACCGGCACATAGATTAGATAGGTGGTATAGAAATTTCCAAGCAGGAAAGCTATGACAATCAGCCCAACCGAAAGAAGCAATCCATCCTTGAAAGACTGCATGGCCGAATACATGATGACCACTACCGGCACAACCAGCACCACCAGTTCCGTAAACCAGAAAGCCGTCATACGGTCAAGCAGGATCAAGGCACCGACAATGGCCAGCATCATCGCACCTTGGGTAATTTTCTTTGTTTTGTTCATGATAACCTCAATTAAAGTAAACCTCCACAAAAATGTGGAGGTCATTAGTCGTTATTAGTCAGCGATATAAGGCAATAGAGCCATCTGACGAGCTCTCTTGATTGCAGTGCTCAGCATTCTCTGATACTTAGCGCTGGTGCCTGAAACTCTTCTAGGAGTGATCTTTCCGTTAGGAGAGATGAACTTCTTCAGCAATTCAACATCTTTATAATCGATATATTCAATCTTGTTCTTGGTGAAGTAACAAACTTTCTTATATCCGACTCTCTGTTTTCCAAAAGCCATTTTTCTATCCTTTCTTAATCTCAATAAAATGGAAGGTCATCGCTCGAGATATCTAGTGAAGGCGTGTTGGCGAAATCATCGTCCATGCCATCTCCACTGTATCCAGCATCCATGCTAGGAGTGAAGGTCTGGTTGCTGTTTCCGTAATTAGAACCTGCACCGCTTTGCGATGAATTGCGGTTGCTGATCAGCTGAACATTGTCAGCCACTACTTCAGTAACGTAAACCTTGCCATTTGCTCCATCGTAGCTTCTTGTCTGGATTCTTCCCTCTACAGACACTATTGAGCCCTTGCTGGCATAATTTGCCAGAAATTCGGCAGATTGCCTCCACGCAATACAGCTTATAAAGTCAGCGGTCTGAGCTCCGGCCTGCTGTGACTGGAAACGTCTGTCGCAAGCTACAGTGAAACTACAAACAGATGTATTGGAGCTTGTCTTTCTCAGTTCGATATCCTTAGTAAGACGGCCTACCAATACTACATGATTCACATTGATCATTTATTTGTTTCCTTTTTTCTCATCAGTAGAGATTGTCATCAATCTGACGATATCGCCATTGATTCTCATCAGACGTTCGAATTCATTCAAACCTTCAACATCTACTGTGTAAGTAACTACAACATAGTAGCCCTTGCTCATATGATCGATCTCATAAGCGAAATCTCTCATACCCCAGTCATCAACATTGTCGATAACGCCATTATGCTCAGTAATGATACCGTGCATCTGCTCGATCAAAGCAGTTCTGGCAGCATCGTCAAGGTTAGGTTTGATGATGTACATAGTCTCATATTGTTTCATCTTTTTACCTCCTTCTGGACTAAACGGTCTATTTCTAGACAAGGAATAGTTTTCTATTCGCTAAAATATTATAACATATCTTTCACTATTTTCCAGTGAAATTCCAATTTTACAGGCTTGTGCCTAAGCTCTCTTTCTGAGCAGAAACAGGTCAAGCTTTTCCTTCATATTTTCAGGCATTTCGCGCTTGATCGGAACGATCTTGGCATTGGCCATCCTATCGGTGAAACCGATGATGAAATTGATGTCATCCGCAAGAGTTTCCTTGTGCATCAGATACATCGTATCGAAGCTGCAATGGATAGGCGTAGCGGCATTATCCTGGCCAAAGCTTACGGCTGGAATGCCCTTATCCGCAAATGGCGTAGAGTCGCTTGAATAGACATCCTGGTAGCAGTGGCAGGCCTTGCCATATTCGCTGGCCATATAGCTGATATAGGATACCATCTTATCTTCGCCGGTAACGCACGCCAGAAGTTTGCCGAAGGTTGAACCGATCATATCGAGATTGATGCACAGATCGATGTTTCCAAGTTCCTTGCTGTGCTTCTTGACATAGGCCTTAGATCCATCAAGGCCTCTTTCTTCAGCTCCGCACCAGACAAATGTCAGGTTGTGATATGGCTTCTTGTCCATGAAGTGTTCCGCAATCTTCAGTAGGCCGACGCTTCCAGATGCATTGTCCCATGATCCTTTGGATAAAGAGGTCGAATCATAGTGCGCCGTCAGAACGATTGTGCGATCGCTTTCGCCCTTGATCTTGGCTACAACGTTCTGGCTTGTGCAGACGCTCTCCTTCTGTAGGGTCGTCATCTTTATTTCGCTGGCATTCATCTGAACCATCTCATAGAGATCCTTGATGTTGCAGGAAACAACCGGCAGCTTGGCGATTTCCTGCAAAGGTTCTCTAAGCTCTCTGGTATCGATATCCTTGTCTTCGGTATAGAGATAGCCATTGCCGATCACGATGCCTACGCATCCTTTTTCGACGATATCCTTATATGCCCAATAGCCCAATCTTCCCTGAATGAGGGCAATCTTGTTCCTGAGATCATACTTGGCTACTTCCTTAGGATCCTTGACGAATACTACCTCTTTCTTCAGATTGGTGGCATTCCCACACATCTTGTAGTATTCGCATACATATTTCTTCTTGTATGGCTTGGTGACTTCAAGGGATACCTTCTCCTTGATTCCTGTATTGAGCTTGAATGGTTCGATTACGCCTTCAAGCGTGATTTCCTCAAGCGTCTTCTGGATATACTTTGCAGCCTCCAGTTCCTCTTTCGATCCCCAGGTTCTTGTATACTCGAGATCCTTGAGCACTTTCATTTCATCAATCATGATTGTCTTCCTTTCATATATCTGAGATTGTATTAGAACCATCTGTTTCTTTTGCCGATATAGGCCAAAAGCGCCACCACAACAACCGAAAGGGATATCACATAGACATATCCATATTCCCATGTCAGTTCAGGCATATAACGGAAATTCATTCCATACCAGCCCACAATGATCGTCAATGGGAAAAAGATCGTGGTGATGATGGTGAATATCTTCATGGTGTTGTTCATCCTTTGGTCAAGGAGTGTCGCATAGGCATCCTGAATATGGTCAGAGATGCTGACAAGCACATTCATATCCTCTCTGAGTCTTGTGACTCTGCCCAAAAGGTTAGATATGTAGATGATGTTGTCTTCATTGAGAATCTCGTTTTCGTTCTCTTCCAGGGTCTCGATGATATCCATAATCTGTCCATAGTAGTTCGAATACTTCAGGATTCTCTTCTTGAGTTCCAGAAGCTGAATGTTGGTCTCCTTATCGGCCTCATCGTTGACGATCGACTCTTCCATCTCCGTCAAGCTGTTACGCAGCACTTCCGAAATCATGTTTCCATCAGAAAGCAAAGCCTCAATGAACCACAAGATCATCTTCTCCTCATTTATCCTGCCGCAAGGGTATTTCCTCAAAGCGCCAAGAAAACTGCTGATTGTGGAACCATCCTCATCCAGGATGTCGACAATCAGCAGAAAATTCTTCTTGATGAAGATGGACACATAGTCTTCGTGTCCATCGCTGTTTACGATCTTGAGTTCGGAAAAGGTATATCTCTCATGGACATCTACGCCTGTCCTGAACAGAGGATTGGCCTTCTGGCTGGCATTGATCGGATCATCATCAAAACCCCATTGCTTGCCATAGGTCGCCAATTCCTCGCAGGAAACGCATCCAACCGTAAAGACGCTGTCGTCTATACTTGAAGGGTCAATCTCTCTTACCTTGTCCTTTATCTCATAGAACATGGCAGAATAGCTATTGCTTCTCCTCTATCGTTTCGATATTCACTAGAGATACAGTGCCATCGCTAGAGACATTGACGGTAACATTGTATGTTCCGGTTGTCACTGGATTGGTGGTCTTTGTGCCATTTGCCAGGAACTTGTAGTTTATTCCATTGACTACCTGGGTTGCAAGCAGTTCGACTGGTTCATATTTGGCTCCAAGAAGGCCTTCAAGAGCCTTGTTGAAGATATCATTCAGTTCATCAGTTATGGCGCCGTCCTTAACTTCGGTCCATCCGCCGGCAACAGCTGGCTCTTCTTTCTTGCCGCATCCAGCAACCGTCATAAGCATAGTCAATGCAAGCATGATCGCAATTAATCTTTTCATTTGATTTACCTCACTTATGTCTACTATTATATCCTTATTTCCTGAAGATTATCACCATTTCCATGTACTATAATTATGTTATGGCACTCGACGGAATAACGCTATATAAGGTTAAGGAAGATCTGCAGAAATATCTGCCCTTGAGAATCAACAGAATCGCGGAAACCTCAAAGACCGAGATTGTCTTTAACGTGCATGCCAACGGCATCAGAACCAATCTTGTGATGTCCTTCCACAGCAACTATAACCATATCTGTCTATCCGACAAGAACTATACGACCTTCAACGATCCTTCAACATTTGTCATGGTTCTCAGAAAATACATTCTCAACGGCATCATCTACAAGATCGACCAGTATGACTATGACCGCTATCTCATCCTGCATGTGAGAGCGAGAAACGAACTGTATGATGAAAAGGAATATCTGCTTTCGGTTGAACTCATGGGCAAATATGCCAACCTGATTCTTATCGATGGAGAAGGAAAGATTATCGATGCCCTGAAGAAGATTCCGCCATACGAAAATACCAGACGCACCATTCTGCCTGGAGCAGCTTTCGAGCTTCCTGAAAAGCAGGACAAGAAAGATCCGTTTGAAGTGAAGGAACCCGATCTCAATGAGTCTCTCGTCAAACAGCTTCAGGGTTTCTCTAAGATGCTTGAGCTTGAGACAAGGCATCGCATGAAGAACTGCACATTCGCAGATGTCATGGAAGAGATCAGGAATTCCCACAATCTCTATCTGACAAGAAACAAGGACAATATCGAATTCCACATCATACCATTGACCCATCTTGGCGAACAGTATGAAGTCTGGGATATCGAACAGGGATTTGACGAAATCTATTATGAAGATGACGAGAAAGAAAGAATCAAGAACATCTCCGATGACCTCTATAAGCTCGTAAAAAGACAGATCAAGCATTACAGCACCAAGATCATGAAGCTGCAGGCATCGCTTGATGAGGCCCTGAATCTTGAATCAGACAAGACTAACGGCGACCTCCTCTATATGCATACCAATCTTGAACAGAAAGGCCTCAAGGAAATAGAGATCGAAGACTATGAAGGAAATATCCAGAAGATCAAACTTGATCCAAAGCTTTCAGTCAAGGCTAATGCCAACAAGTACTACAGCCTCTACCAGAAGAAGCGCAAGGGCAAGGTATATATAGAGGAACAGCTGGAGATCGCCAACAATGAGCTGAACTATTTTGAAGCCCTTAATGAACAGCTATCGATATCCAATTACTCAGATGCGCTAGATATCAAGGAGGAGCTCTTCCGCTTTGGCTATCTCAAGAAGAAATCTTCCAAAAACAAGAAGAAAAACAAAGTCAGCCTATATCAGGCGAAGGTCGATGGCTATACCATAACCTTCGGCAAGAACAATCTCCAGAACAGCACCGTGACCTTCGACTATGCCAGGTCTAACTATACCTGGTTCCATGCCAAGCAATACCATGGCAGCCACGTCGTCGTCGACAGCGACAGTCTCAATGAGAAGATCATCAGAATCTGTGCCAATATCGCTGCCTACTATTCAAATGGCAGGTATTCATCATCGGTTCCGGTCGACTATTGCCTAGTCAAGGACGTAAAGAAAATAAAAGGCACAAAACCTGGTTTTGTGTCCTTCAAGAACTATAAGACCATCTATATCGATCCATACGAAGACAAGGAGCTAGCGATCAAAGCCATCTAGGTACTGTCTAAGCTTCTTCAGCTCGAAAGGCTTCAGGCGGCGGTATTCGCCGCTTTTTAGATCGCCAAGTTCCAGGTTGGCCTCCTTGATGCGATGCAGCTTCGTGACCTTGTAGCCTATAGCCGCAAACATCTTCCTGACTTCCCTGTTCTTGCCCTCATGGATCGTCACTTCCAGAAAGGAAGTGCGCTTGTTTTCGTTGCATCTTACAAGCTTGACCTTGGCAGGTGCCGATACGTAGTTCTCGATTCGAACGCCCCTTTCAAGCCTCTCGATCTCGTTTCTTTTGATGGTTCCATCAATCGTCACCTCATATGTCTTCTCGACCTCGAATCTTGGATGAGTGATCTCCTGCATCAGCTTGCCGTCATTGCTCAGAAGGATCAGTCCGCTTGAATCATAGTCCAGACGTCCCATCGGAAACAGACGATATCTGCTTTCGACCAGATCGCAGACTGTCGTTCTGCCCTTGTCATCGTTTGCTGAAGAGATGACATTCTTGGGCTTGTTCAGCATATAAACAACCTTCTCTTCCTTATCTATCGAAACGTCATTTACCTTGATGTCATCGCCATAGCTGGCCTTGGCGCCAAGTTCCGATATGATCTGTCCATTTACGCTGACCTTGCCGGACAGTATCAGCTCTTCTGCTTTTCTTCTTGAACAGAGCCCGCTTTCTGCAATGATCTTCTGTAGTCTTTCCATGCGTTGTCCTTTCTTCTCAGGATCTGATAGTAGTTGACGATGCCGATCAGGCATATGATAGCCAGTATCATGAAGCCCATGAAGGCGATGTTCACCTTATGGTTGTCAAGTCCCATATTGCCATAGTTGAGATTCTCCATCTCGTCCTCAAGCCTATAAGGCCTGAAGGCCTTCTTCTTGTATATGGCGTAGTCGCCGCTTTCATCGATCACAAACTGCACATATCTCTCGCTGCGCTTGCTGAGACATTTCTTTATTCTTCCATCCTCTGCCAGATGATAGATCGCATAGCTGCCATAAGGATCATCGATGCCCAGTTCCACAATTGCCTTGCCCTCAAGCGCAACATTCTCATAGTTGAAGGTGAAGATCATATTGATGGTATCCACAAGCTCATAGCCATAGGCTTCACCATAGCTCTTCAGTTCATTTAAGCTATTACCCGCAACCTGCTTGATGTCGATGTAGTAGGTATCGTTGATGGCCATGAAGTTGCTGCGATTGCGGATGGACAGATCCAGTCCCGAAATAGCGAAGCCTTCATATCTTCCCACTTCACCCTTGATGACATAGTTCCGTCTGTTCTTTGACCTGAGCCTTCCATCAAGTTCTCTTATCTCATTGTAAGACAATGGATAGTCGACCTTGGAGATATTGCTTCTGATCACATTATCGCTTCCGTCCTTAAGAGCCTTCTCGATTGCCGCCCTTAGATCATAGATCTTCTTTGAATAGCCGATTGCCGCATCAAGTCTGTTTCCTCGATAGCTGATGATCACATCATCCTGGCCATCCTCATCATTGTCTATTCCATCAAGCATGTCATAGCTCAGCTTGATCATATCTTTGCTTCCATCGTCATAGACAATCTCCAGATACGCCTTGTCCAGAAGCGGATACTGATGCAGTTCGGTCTCTTCAATCTCCCCAGCAAGCGACATCGTCTCGATCTTCTTGTATCTGGCGACCTTTATGCCGTTTTCTTCCTCATATCCATCAAAGACATACCCTTCCTTCTCTGGAATAGGATAGACCTCTCCATCTCCTTCAACACGTAGCTCATCGTATCCTTCAAAGTCTCCGCCATCAAAACTGTACATCGTTCCTGACAGCTTGTAGTCATGCATATTCTCGATATTGAAAGTCGCATCAAAAGTATCCTTGGCTACATAGCCATAGCTTTCTTCATAGTCATATAGCGAATCGTATGAATCATCGATCTGGATCTTGTATGATGCTTCATTCTCATCAAGGATCACAAAGGACAGTTCATTGACATCGCTCATGATGAAACGGATATTCTCAAGTCCTTCATCTTTATATATGTTCACATCCTTGTCTTCGATGATGCCATAGGCACTGCTTCCAAGATCCCTATCCCCAAGATCATGGTCTATCTCATAATAGATTCCGGCACATTTCTCGCCATAGTTGGGGTCCAACGAAGCGTTTATGCCGATGCCCATATTTCTGTCGCCAAAAGCTGTTCCGTAATAGTTGCTGCGACGATGGTCGCTGTATCTGTCGTTCACATAGCAGCGAGCATAGCTGAAGATCGAATCTTCAAGATCCGTATACCGCAAGCTGTCTTCTTCCTCTTGCGTATCGAAAGCCAGATTGCTGAAAAGGGAATTGTTGGCGAGACATGTCCTGCCTCTTCCATAGCTTGAGTCGACGATCGCATTGCTCAGAAGCATTAAAGCATTTGTGCCATACATGTCCTGGCATAGATAGAACGAATCGATCTGCCCATACAGCATCGAATTGCTGATGGTGTCATCGGCGCCATCTCTGTCGACATCTTTATAGCTATCCATCATGCCTTTGAAGGCAAAATGGCTATCCATATATTCTTCAAGTTCCTTGAAGCCATAAACGCTTCTTGACCTATAAGGAAGATACTGATAGTAGTTTATGAATTCTGTATCATTCACCGCATTTCCTGTCTCGCTTGTTCGATAGTCATCGATCATAGCATGGAAATCATCATAGAAGTAATGGCCATCATAGCTGAAGTATTCCCTATCGTTCTCAAGGCCTTCAGGCATGCCGGAAACCCTGATGCTATAGAAGAAATGGTCGCTTTCAAGCTGAGCCTTTACAAGATGATGGAGTTCATTATCTCTTGTTGCATATATGCTTGGAGAAACCTCAAGCTCTTCATATGGATGAAGAATGACATCGCTCCTGCTGATTCGGCCAAAATCTCCCGAAAGATAGAAGTAGACATTCTTGTCATCTGATGAAATGTATGCTCCATCTCTTGCGTAGCAGGAATTGAAAGCATCATTTTCTTTTCGATTCAAAGAATAGTAAGAACTGATGAGACTGCAGGCATTGTTGTTTCGAAATTCGACGATGCCATATTCCATAGCGATCGTTTCGTTTCCGTGCGCCAAAACAAGATTGTCATATTCATCAAGATGCTCATCATAGTATCTTTGAGCATCATCGTATCCACTGAAAGACTCGCCTGTTCCGCTCTTGGCATCATAGACATAATAAAAATCATCTTCGGCTCTTACGTCATAGACAAAGATGATGTTCATAAGCAGCAATACAAGCAATATCTTTCTAATCACAAGACAATTTTACTACAAATAAAAGCATCAGTCTTCATAGTAGACCGTATCGATCTGCTTGAAGACCATGATCTGAAACAGTTCTCCCGCGTAGCCCGATATGCATGTCTGCAAGGTCAAGGTCCTATCATCTCCCGTGATCTTGACGCCGGTATCATAATAGGCTCTTCCCTTGGCGGCCTTCATGTATATGTCGCCATAGCCTGGGTCGTCATTGCCATCGAAGGTCTGATTGTAGTCAGTGCGATAGTATTGGCAATTGTTGGCGCAATTCTCATTATAGATGTCGTATTCATAGACAATCGCCAGTTCATATCTTCTTATCTCGTTGTCAAGCACAACGCTGACATACTTGTTGTCCTCGTAGTTTTCCTTGTCAAGAAGCTTCTCTAGCGGCGTAAAGGCCTTGGACCTTGATGGATCGTGACCGCCGGCTTCCGAGAAGTGATGTCCATATATGATGATGTTCTGGTCGCTCAGGTAGTTTCGATAATCCATGAATACCGAACCGCCATGGTCATTGTAGTCGTATTCCATGGTCTTCCAATAGGTCCAGATATAGACATCGTTTCCGCATAGTCCTGTGAAGTCATTGACGATTCTGCCGTTCTCGCTATAGAACCTGTAAGGTTCGCCATTGTCCTTGTAGCAGGAAGTGGCCTGCACAAAGCTTTGATTTATGAGCCCTGAATCGAAGATGATCTCTCCCACATAGTCTTCATTGATGGACTTGTTCTCAAGCCATAGCTTGCGCAGTTCTTCATCCATCCTATTGATGACAGGCTGCGGTTCTTGCTGCGGCACATCAACATTCTCCGGCTCTTTCTTCAATGAAGGAAGCAATACAAAAAGTCCAATAAGCACAGCTACCGCAAGAAATACGATTGAAGTAATTAATCCTTTAGTTCTCTTTTTCATTCCACATAACAAGCGTAGTATTCATCAAATGTGATGCCAAGCTCGCTTATCTGCTTGGCAGCATCCTTGCCGACATATCTGATCTGCCATGGCTCAGCCTGATATCCCGTGATATCGACCTTCTCTTGCGTATAGCGGATTATGAAGCCATATTTGACGCAGTTTTCATTCAGCCATTTAGAGGCATCGGTAAGATAGAAATCGTCAAGGCTATAGCCAGGAATGGATACATCAAGGCACAGGCCTGACTGATGTTCAGAATGTCCAGGTCTTGCCGAATAGGTATCGACGTTCTGCTGAGTATCTGATCTGAGATACTTTTTGTATAAACCATCCTGATAGTCATAGGAACGGTAAGCCGATACCACCTGCAGATCGTATCCCTTCTCACGTGCCTCACGATACAATTCGCGATATGCTTCGTAGACCTCTTCTCTAAGCGATCCTTTGCCATAGCTAGGATCAATATCCACCAGATCATCTGGCTCATAGTCAGCAGGCAGCTGATGGTATTTGTTCACAAGGACCAGGTAATTCTTGGATAGGTCCGCTATCTCTATTTCGCTGTACATAGGCATATAGCGTTTGGTGTTGACGTATTCGATCGTCTCTCTGGCGCTTTCGTATTCATCGATATAGCGCAGATAGAGTCTTTCGTTCTTTTCTATGAAGAAGTCGTTTTCATACAGTTCACCTAGCTTAGAAGCGTTATTCGAGTTGATGATGCCCTCATTGACGAACTTGATCATCAGCCTATCATCCAGCTGGCCATAGTAGGTGATGTATTTATCAAGCTTCCCTTCACGGAAATTCTCCATATGTATCAGTTTGACATAGTCATCATGATAGGCATCAAGAAAAAGTCCCTGCGTATCCTCATTGAAGCCCATGATCATCTCTATGTCTTCTGGCGTATAGCCCAGCTCCTCCAGAATCTTGTCATTGGACTTCTGGCATCCGCATAGACATATAAGCAGCAACAAAACAATAATCTTCTTCATGCTATCTGAAAGCCGCTGCCGCAAAAGGCAGTACAGCAATCACCCCCATAAAAACAATCAGTACTATGATCACTATCTTTCGTGTAGTCGCTCTCATCTATTTTCTGTATCCTTCCAATATGTTGGTGTCGAAGGAATAAGTCTTTTTCTCCTTCTTGGCGAATCTATTCAGGGCATTCTTTATCAGCATATCGCATTCCTTGTCAAATTCGATGCCTACCTCTTTCCAGAGATAGAAAGCCAGTGAACCAGGAATGGTATTTATCTCATTGCAGTAGACTTTGCCAGTCTTCTTGTCGATCATGAAATCGATCCTTACGCAGCCATTGGCATTGAGCGCCCTGAAGGCCTTCAGAGCGGTATCCTCAATGGTTTCCTTCTGCTTCTTGGTCAGTTCGGCAGGAACCTTTCTGACTGTGGAAGCCATGCCCTTGGAAGCGCCCTTGGCAGCTGCAGGCTTGGAACCAATCTTCTTGGCACCCTTTGATCCACCATTAGGATTGTATTTCTTGTCGAAATCCAGGAAACCGTTTGTGACCTCCTCAATGGCGCTTACTTCAGCCTTATCGAGGGATCCCATTACCGCAATGTTCACTTCCTTGAGATTCTCGATCATATCCTCAACCACAACCTTGAAGTCGTACTTCAGGCATTCGCTGATCTTTTCCTTGAATTCCTTCTGGGTCTTGATGACCTCGATGCCTATCGATGATCCAAGGTTGGCAGGCTTGGCGATCAGCGGGAAGCCGATCTTCTTGGCCTTGTCCAGATACTCTTTGTATCCGTCTTCAAAATCATAGCTGTAGACCACGAAATAGTCGACCATCGGAATATCCTCAGCCTTGAATATATCCTTCATGGCAGCCTTGTCTTGGCCTAATGCGCCGCCCAAAACATCGCACGATGTATATGGCAGATCCAGCATCTGCAGATAGCCTGCCAATGATCCATCTTCGACATTGGTCCCATGGACAACCGGAAAAGCCACATCGATATAGTCTGTCTTCTTGAACAGGCCATCGACAGGCCTTATTGCCACTCTATTGCCATCCTTGTATAGAGATACTCTATCAAGATGCTTATCCGGATCCTTGACGATATCCGCATAGTTGCCGATGTCCATCAAAGCAGCTCCGCTATAGAAATTGTTGTCTTTCGAGATATAGACCGGAACGACATCATACTTTTCCTTATCCAAAGCGTTGATGGCCTGATTGGCGCTTATGCAGCTGATTTCATGTTCGGTGGACTTACCGCCGAAGAATACTCCAACTCTGATTTTCATTCTATTTACCTCTCTATACATTGAAGGCATCCGGCAAGTCATTCTCTAGCAGAATCGTATCATTCTTGGAGAAATGGCTATACAGATAGCTGAATGCTTCATTTATGTTCTTGCAGACAATGACGTTGTTCATATCGAAACCTGATTCCTCAAGACCTTCATATATGGTTGTGGTCTGTTTCTGACCTACCAGCACAACATGATCGGCCTTGCCTTTCATGTATCTGCCGAAATCCCTGTTTGTCTCATCTTCTTCGCTTCCCAGATCGATCATGCCAGGAGTGACGATGATTCTGTTTCCAGGCATCAGCGACAATACATCAAGAGACTGCTTGGAACCGACCGGATTGGCGTTGAAGGCGTCATCGATGAAGGTGTAGCCGTTGATGTTCTTGACTTCCAGACGATGTTCGATCTGTCTGATGTTCTCGACATTCCTGACGATCTTCTTGATGTCGATGCCAAGTTCTAGGCCGATGGCGATGCCCAGCATGATATTGCCGATGTTATGTCTTCCAAGCAGGGATGTCGTGAAGCGATAGTCCTTGCCTTTGATGCGGACGGTGAACTGCGATCCATCCTTGGTGTATTTGATTTTTTTGGCCACATAGTCAGCTACGGTATCATCGGTTCCTACCGTAATGATGCGGCAATCGTTATTGATCTTGTAGTTACGGATATGTTCATTATCCACGTTGATGAAGCCTACGCCATCGCTTGGAAGCATCTCGATTTCCTTCATCTTCTCAGCAATTATGTTTTCAAGACTGTGGAAGGTATTCAGATGCTGTTTGCCGATGGAAGTGACGACCCCAAATCTTGGCTTAACGAAATCCATCAGATAGGAGATGTCATTGACCTTGTCCGCGCCCATCTCGCATACGAAGACCTCATGGGTAGGCTTAAGCATCTCCCTGACGGTTCTGGTGATGCCCATCGGGGTGTTGTATGAAGCAGGAGTGATCAAAGTATAGAAGTCATCATCGATGATATCGCTGATGATGTTCTTGGTGGAAGTCTTGCCATAAGACCCGGTGATGCCGATGGTCAAAAGATTCTTTGAGGAAGAAAGGATGTTTCTTGCCTCGTTCTCGTAGTACTTCTTGACCCTATTCTCGATAGGCATCGTCAATATGGCCATCACATAGATCATCAGATATGGCATATAGACGGCACACACAGAAGCCACCCATAGAGGCATTATCAGCAGGACGGCATACATGAATATGGCCATCAGGATAAACATGAAGATGATCTGTCTTACGACTCTGGCTGTGATGTTCAGGTCCTTGATATAGACCTTTCTTGTTTCCCTTATCAGCAGATAGATCGCAAAGCCAACGGTCGCCATCAGTATCAGCATCTCAAACACAAGAGGATTCTTCCTGATGAATAGCGACATCAGAATGACGAAAGCCAGATAGACAAGAACTGGCGAATAGTGCAGGTTGTTTCTGTTGAAGAGCCACTTGCTGTAGCGATACAGCTCATATCTGTTCTGCTGGAACATATGCAGCGCATTCTTGCAGAACACAAAAGACAGCGACAGATATATCAATGTCGTGAATATCATTACCGCAATCACAATTCTTTCAATATCAAGCATCATAATCTTTTCCTAAGAAAGCCTCCAGAACCCTATTGAATCTTTGAGCCTCATTGATATAGGCATAATGGTCATCATTTTCGAATACCACCAGTGCTGCATCAGGCATGAGCTTTTCCATCATCTTGCCCTTGGCTACCGGTGTAGCCGTATCGTTTTCGCCGAATACCAGCAGCGTTTCGCATTTCACATCCTTAAGTATCGGCGTCACATCATCATTGACGACCTTGACGAAGGTGCTTCTCATCACCCCGCTTGTGTTGCGGTAATCTTCAGACCCGACATTCTTTTCAAGCCTTTGCTTCAGAGAAGAGAAGATGCCAAGCGACAGGATCTTCTTGGAAAGCTTGTATGAATATGTCCTGATATACCACATCAGGCTTCTCTTGTCCCTTATTCCGGCAGCTCCGGTAAGCACCATCTTGTAGGCGCCGTACTTGTAGGCATAGCGTACCGCTACCCTGCAGCCGAAGGAATGGGCTATGAATATCGGATTGTCGATCTTGTTTGCTGCACAGAAGTCATGAAGAGCTTCCATATAGTCTTCAACCGACCATGGCTCATTGGATTCCTCGCTTTTGCCGAAACCTGGAAAGTCAATGTTGTATACCACAAAATGTGTTTTCAAAAAATCCGCAATGAAAGCCATCATCTCGGTGTTCTGTCCCCAGCCATGAAGCAGAACAACCTTCTTGCCTTTCTTTCCGCTTTTCTCAAAATACATCTTTACGCCTTTGACATCGCAGAAGCTCATGATTCAATTATACCCTTCTTGGTGCTCTTTTTCTTAGTCGGTCTCTTCATCTTCTTATCGGTATATACCCTGAAAACGACCCCATCAGCCATATTCTCGCCAGTTGCCACATAGCCATAGGTATCGCATACCTTCTTGATGATCGAAAGACCCAATCCAAACTTGCCCTTGGTGCCCTTCTCATATGGCTTGAAGAGCTTATCCAGCCTTTCGGCCTCGATGGCTTCGCCATCATTGAAGACTTCCAGAAGATTCTTCTCCAGACTGATCTCTACCCTGGTCTTGGCATAGCGCAGGGCATTGTCCAGCAGATTCTCGACCACAACGCGCCAAGGTTCCTCTTCGCCATGGAAGAAGACATCCTCATCGATGTTGGCGATGATTTTGATGTCATTGCGCAGAACCTTACAGTCAAGCAGAGCCTTCCTGACGATCGGCGCCATATCAAGATTGAGTATCTCTTCCCCATCATCGGTAAGATAACCCAGCTTGTTGTAGGTGATGAGCGAATAGACCTTCTTCTCTAGACGGTCGGCATTCTCGCCGATGACATCGACGCTCTTCTCCAAGGTATCGTAAGGATAGATGCCATCCTTGATCGATTCCGAATAGGACTTGATGGTCGCAATCGGCGTCTTGAGGTCATGCGAAATGTTCTGAATCATCTCATCACGGATCTGCTGCTGTCTTGACAGTTCATCATTCATGCTGGTAAGAGCCTCGGCAACCTCGCCTATCTCATCATAGCGATTGACCGCAAGCGTAGCCTTGTCGCCGGTCTTTACCTTGTTTATGTAGCTGATGATCATGTTCAATGGCCTGATAAGCGACATCACCCACAGCATAATCAAGGCAATCAAACCCATGACCACATAGAAGGTGACATTTATGACGCCATTGGAAAGCGCAGTCTTGAACTCATCACGGAAATCGTTTTCCGCAATGGAAACAAGCTTAAAGTCCTCATCAAAAGTCGTTATCGAATAGACAATGGACAGGTTGTCATAGATGAAGCTTCCATCATATGAGGTTTCCACAATATCAGGATCGATCATCTTCAGCATATCCTCATATTCATCAGGAATCTTGTTGAGGTAGCGTCCTGAGGAAGCCGAATAGACAAAATGCACAATATTGTTGTCATCATCGACTCTGGTATCGATGTATTCGTTCTGTGAACGATGGATATAGACATACATCTGCGAATTTACGAATGTATCGATGTTCTTGTTCAGATAGGTCAGCACAAAGAAAACCAGAATCGAAGTCGTCAAAAAGACAATCGACAAGAATTGCTGAATAAGGGAAAAATTGGAAAGCCAGATCCTTAATCTTTTCATCCTAATCTATAGCCAAAACCATATATAGTCTGGATACTCAGGTCAGGCATCTTTTTTCTCAACCTGCGTAGTGTATCATCAACGACACGGTCTGAACCAAAATAGTTCTCGTCCCACACCTTGCCCAATATCTGTTCCCTAAGGAAAGCTGTGCCGCGGTTCTTCACAAACAGCATCAGCAGATCGAATTCCTTGGTGGTAAGATCGATAGCCTTGCCGTTCTTGTTTACGGTACGCTTATTTTCATCTATCTGGTAGCCATCCACTTCGATGTATTCGACATTCCTATAGACTCTCTGGATAATCTTGTTGATTCTTAGAACCAGTTCCTTTGGCGAGAATGGCTTGGTTATATAGTCATCAGATCCCTTCTCCAGACCGATGATGCGATCGAATTCCTTGTCACGAGCCGACATGAACACAACCGGAACGTTGCTGTTGCGGTTCTTGATCTCTTCAATCAGGTCGAAGCCGCTCTTGTCGTCCAGCATGATATCAAGGATCCACAGATCGCAATCCTTGTCGATATCGGCATAAGCACCATCATAGGTAAGATAGGAGTTGACCATGTAGCCCTCCTTCTCCAGATACGACTTGACCAGTTCATTCAGATCTTTTTCATCTTCCACAATGTTGATTATCTTTTTCATAGCTTTATCTCTTTTTCCAAAAAGAGGCCTATAATGCGTAGCCCCTATCCTTGATCATATCGATGACCTCATATACATACTTCTGGCAAAGCTCATCATTCTCAGCCTCAACCATGACCCTTATAAGCGGTTCAGTGCCTGATGGACGCACCAGGATGCGGCCATCGTTTCTCAAGATATCAGATATCTCAGCAATCTTCTTTTTGATGTCTTCATCATCAAGAACGGTCTTCTTGTCCTTGACCTTCTCATTGATCAATAGCTGAGGATATATCTTGACCTCAGCTGCAGCTTCTTTCAGCGACTGGCCAAAATGCTTCAGAGCCTTCATCACCAGCAGTGCTGTCTTCAATCCATCGCCGAAGTAGCAGTCGCCCGCATAGATGATATGGCCAGACTGTTCACCGCCTACCACATAGTCGTTTCTTACCATGGAATCGACAACATTCTTATCACCCACGCTTGTGATATCGCTTCCGATATCAAGCTTCTCAAGAGCCTTATATAGACCGATGTTGGACATGACGGTCGTCACCAGCTTGTTGTTTCTTAGCAGGTTGTTTATCTTCAGGTACTTGGCCAGGATATACATGATCTTGTCGCCATCGACGACTGTGCCGTCTTCATCCACAAACAGCACTCTATCGGCATCGCCATCAAAGGCAAAGCCCAGCTCATAGCTGCCGTTTCTGACGAATTCCTGCAGCATCTCCAGATGGGTTGAACCGCAGCCATTATTGATGTTGGTGCCGTCTGGATTGCCATTGATGTAGTCAACATCCAGTTTGATTCCTTCAAGGACTTCCTTGGCCATGTAGCAGTTTGATCCATTGCATAGATCGACAGCGATCTTCTTGCCGCCAAGGTCCAAAGGATACCTTTCCAATAGCCAATCCTGATATATGCCGATGGCACTGCTGTAGTCGCGGATTGTACCGCTGTCTCTGTCTTCCAATCCGACAGGATTGTCGATATAGTCCTCAATCAGTCCTTCAAGCTCATCGCCGATCTTGAAGCCATCGTTGCCGAAGATCTTGATGCCATTGTCGGTATAAGGATTATGCGATGCGCTGATCATGACTCCACATGAGAAATGGTCGTTCATGGTCGTAAAGGCAAGGCATGGTGTCGAACAATAGCCCAATACATAGACATTGGCTCCTGATTGCTTCATTGCCTTAGAAAGGATGCCGCAGAAGGTTGCGCTTGACTGACGGGTATCCATTCCGATGACGATCTTGCCATCCTTGAAATAGTCGCCCACAAATCTTCCAACCTTATATACTGTGTCTTCGCAAAGAGTCTCATTGACCTTTCCGCGGATACCATCGGTACCGAAGTATCTTCCCATTATTATTGTCCTGCCTCTACTAAAGTGATGTTTATGCTTGCTTTCTCAAGCGCCAGATTGACATATGGATTGCCATGATTCTCTACATATAGCGGCAGATTGTACGTTCCAGCTTCACTAGGCATATCGAAATAGACGACAATATCGTTTTCTGTGATGGAAGCGATATTCCCTTCTGAACCGCTAGCTGTTACGTTGGCATTCTTCATGTCGATATCAGAAACAGCGAGATTGCTGCTGTTGTTTCTATACTGCAATGGAATATTCTCGATTGTCCTTGTCGCAACGGTCGTCAGGCTGACCTTCAGATTTACGACGGTGACATCGCTTGCGCTGACATTTGCCGGCAAGATGACCGGAAGCATGATCTCCTTCTCGGCATTCTCGGTTACGGTAGACATATCGAAGTTGACATATACTTCATTGATGGTGCTCAAGACATTCTCAGACGCATAGATTCTGGTTGTCTGATGGTCAACCATCTGAACAGTATCGATAGCCAAGCCTACAGGAGGCTGACCAGTAACGTTAAGCTTGATTTCAACATCCTTGCTAGGAGAAGACATGCTTACCATTGCCTTTACGGTTGATGGAACAATCTCAGCATTTACCACCTTGCCGTTCTTGTCATAGGCAACAAGCGGTGCCTCGATCTCAAAGTCCTCGGCATGTCCGCTCACATCGATTAGCGCCTTAACAAGGGCAATCGAATTGAGCGTATCCTGTGAAGCACGGATATTGATCTTTGTTCCTGAAGAGAATACTGGAGCCGAAAGGATGAACCTTGCATCCATGGAATTCTGGTTGATGAAGTCATATGAAAGATCAAACTGTGCTGTAGTCTTCTTCTTCAATACGATCGTCACTTCATTAGGCGAAACGACAGCATTTACGTTGTCGCCATAGCCTACCGCATTGAGAGTAACGGTGTGGGTTCCTTCTGTGTAGCCTTCAAGATTGAGCTGGCAATAGCCCTTCTTGCTGGCAGCGTTGGTGACATTGGCAGCCTCGCCTGTCAACACGATCTCACATGATGCAGGCACACCGCTAAGCTCAAATGTCTCAGAGTTGTAGCGTGGCGTAACAGCCACATTGCTCAATACCTTGGAACTTGATAAGGTTGTGGAATTGCTGTCATAGGTGGCTACGAAATAGGCCATGCATGCCAGCACCAAAGCAAACAGTCCAAGATACTTGCTAGAAAAGAAGATGCTATCCAAAAGGCTGGATATCCATCTGAAGAATTTCATTATCGATTCTTCAAGCGTTTCATATACGCTCTTTCCGCCAGCTTTTGAAGCGATCTTCTTGGCAGTCTCTACACGTTCTTGAGAGGTCTTATTGTTTTCCATCAACAGGTCCCTCCTCAGTCAGATTGTTCTCTATATACACGATGTTTTCTGCTGGCTTCTCCACGATTTCCTGTGGACGATCCAGGTTCTCATATTTAAGACGATTGTTGGTAGGAACCTTCATGTCAGGTTCTTCATTCTCTTCGGCCTTCTTGCTCTTCTTGTTCTTGATCGAGAACAGACTCTTCTTGAGCTGGTCAGCCTTGGCCTGCTCGATGACAACTTCTTCATCCTCTTCGATCAGAAGGCTGTTTCTTCTGCGCGTCGTCTTCTCGATAGCAATCTCGTCATTGCAGATGACACGGCGCAGATAGTCCTTGAGCTGCTTGTCATCAACCGAGAAGATACGTCCAGACTCCGCAATGGAGATGGTGCTGGTCTCTTCAGATACGACGATCGTCAAGGCATCCGATACTTCGGCTATGCCTAAAGCAGCACGATGTCTAGCGCCATATCTTGATGAAAGATTGACATTCGTTGGTGGGAAATAGGCGCTTGCGCAAGCGACCTTATCGCCCTGGATTATTACGGCGCCATCATGAAGAGGCGTAGTGGTCATGAAGATCGAACACAGAAGTTCCTTTGTGACATTGGCGTTTATCGCAATGCCGGTCTTGATGTAGTCCTGCAATGATTGGGACTGCTCAATAGTGATCAAGGCACCAATCTTGCTTTGAGACAAAGTGATGGTTGCCTCATAGAGCTGATTGACCAGTTTCTCCCTTTCATTCGAAAGCAGAGAAGAGATACGCGAAAAGGCATTGGAAGTTCCAATCTTTTCCAGCAATCCTCTGATCTCCGGCTGGAAGATGATGATGATCGCCAGAAGTCCCCAGTTGATGAAGATATCAGTAAAATAGGTAACCGTCGACAGGCCAAGCAGCTTGGCAAGACCGTTGATGGCTACGATTGCGATGATTCCTTTGAATATTTGTACAGTACGAGAATTATTTCTTATAGCTTTGATGGCATAGTAAAGGACAAACCACATTATTGCTATATCGATCACAACTCTGAACACCTGCCAGATATTTTGTATCGTCAGGTTAATATTATAGTCAGCCACAATAATCCTCCTTTACAACCTAAAATTATATCATACGAAAAGGGGTTTAGTTAACCCCCATAACAGTCATGGCGCACCCAACAGGGATCGAACCTGCAACCTTTTGAATCGGAATCAAATACTCTATCCATTGAGCTATGGGCGCATCAATCAGTGGATCCGAATCCACCTTCTCTTTTTGCCAGACAGTCATCTTCATCAGCCAATAAATACTGTTCGAAGATGCCCTGGACAAACCGCTCGCCTTTTTTGATATGCATATCGCTATCGCCATTATTGACAACGCCGATGATGATATGTCCCTCATTGTTGGCGCCATAATAGTCCGAATCGATGATGCCCACCGTATTGAGCAGGCCCATATGATACTTGAAGCCGAAGGAAGATCTAGGATAGATCTTCAGCACATATCCCTCTTCAATGAAGCATCTGATGCCGGTAGGAATCTTGATGCTTCCATGTGCCTTTATATCAACATCGATTGGACAATAGAAATCATAGCCAGCACTTCCCTTGGTAGCTCTTTTGGGAATCAGCACATCATCCATTCCACAATCAAAGCCATCAAAATCCATATCGAACTGCTTTTTGCTTATCTTTTCGAATCTTGCGATAGACATATCATAATTTTAGCATATCCGCTTGAATCTTAATAATAATCATGGTAATATTAAATAGCGCTGAAAAGCGACTGCGCCTTGGCATGAAGAAGTACTCAAGTGGTTGAAGAGGTGGCCCTGCTAAGGCCATAGGTCGGCTTGTCTGGCGCGAGGGTTCAAATCCCTCCTTCTTCGCCATCTCAATTAAAACGCAGATGTAGTTCAATGGTAGAACGCCACCTTGCCAAGGTGGACACGAGGGTTCAATTCCCTTCATCTGCTCCATCTGGTGCGTTAGCGAAGTTGGTTATCGTGCCTCCCTGTCACGGAGGAGATCACGGG
>CALFPO010000078.1 GCA_937919165.1 uncultured Bacillota bacterium
CCTAAAAACTTGTCCATCGACTTTATTCTGTTTTAGGTTAACCTTGGCTAGTTCACAAGCGCGATCGTTGATATCGACCATGAAAAGGTCGATATCAGGATTAAAGCGCTTGATTATTATACCGATTGGGCCGTAGCCACATCCTAAATCGAGAAAATTGCCAGTTAATTCTTGTTTATAGGTACTTTTGATTAAAACTTCACTTCCTTGATCAAGATAATCAGGGCAGAATACCCCTATATCTGTGATGAATCTGAACTCATTATTTTCAATGACATACGTAAAAATCTTACGTTCACTGTTAAGTGAATTATTGTTAGTGAAATAATGGGTATTAGTTTTCATTTTTGATCAATTATTTAAGTTCTACTGAAGCACCAGCAGCCATTAATTGTTCTTTAATCTTTTCAGCTTCTTCAGCAGGGTTATTCTCTTTGATTGTTGCAGGACATTTGTCAACTAAACCTTTAGCTTCAACTAAAGATGCACCTGTTAATTCTTTAACTACTTTGATTACAGCAACTTTAGAGTCACCAACAGCAGTTAATACAACTGATACGTTTACTGGACCTGCAGGAGCAGCTTCAGTTGGAGCAGCAACTGCAACTGGAGCAGCGGCAGTAACACCGAACTTGTCTTCGATTGCCTTTACTAAGTCGTTCAATTCAAGAATGCTTGCTTCCTCTAAGTAAGCGAGGATATCATCATGTGATAATTTTGCCATTTTTAATTTTTCTCCTTCTTTCAATTATTCTGCAGTTTCTGCAGGTGCAGCTTCTTCAGTCTTTGGCTCTTCAACTGGCGCTGCTTCTACTGCTGGTTCTTCAGCAGGTGCTTCGCCCTTAGCGTCAGCAACAGCCTTTACGACTCTTGCAAATGAGCTAACAGGTGATTGTAGACAGCTTAGCAACATAGACAGCATACCGTCACGGTTAGGCAATAATGACAATTCTTTGATTGTGTCTTCATCAACAACCTTACCCTCAACGATACCTTTCTTGAGTACTAAAGCTTTGTGTTTCTTCGCGAACTTAGCCAGGACTCTTGCTGGAGCAGTAGCATCCTTAGAGAATGCGAAGGCATTAGGACCTTTCAGAGAATCATTGATCTCTTCAAATCCACAGTCAGCAGCAGCTCTTTCGACCATGCTGTTCTTGTAGACTTTCAGTTCAACGTCTTCTGCTCTCAAGTTACGTCTCAATTCGGTAACTTCAGCCACGGTAAGACCACGATACTCGCAAACGACAGTAGAGTCAGAATTCTTGATCTTGTCAGTGATTTCAGATACTACTGCTTGCTTGCTTTCTAATACAGCTTGATTCATATTTCCTCTTTCTAACACCCATATACTCATAAATAAAACCTGTGCCCATAGACACAGGTTAAAATCATCATCTTGTGATTCACCTCGGTAACATTATTAAGCATACGCCGTTACTGTCTATGGTATATCGATGCTCATATATTATACCCTACAAATAACGCGTATTACAAGGCTTTTTTAGGCTATTTCATTATCCAACCCACACAAACAAAGTAGGCCCTTCTCCGCCAAAATCAGGATAGAAGCTCATATTGAAGAAGGTGCCAGAACCTATCGGATTCTCGCCATAATCACCAGTTATCTCCTGCAAGGTGAATTGGCCGATTCTAATGTCTGTCGTATCCATCTGCCAGTCTTCCTGCTTCTGGATGAAATCGACAGCTTCTGTCGTTAGCCAGCATTCGCCAAAATCATCAGCTGAGTATCCGATTCCATCATGGTTTTCCTTATCATCAGTAGCGGTTCTTATCATCAGTTCAGCATAGATGTTTCTCATGTTGGCCAGATCGGCTGTCTCTCTAGACTTCTCAAGCTGATTGGAAAGCACCGGAATCGCAATAGCGACCAGTACAGCAATTATGGCAACTACGATAAGCATCTCCATCAGAGTAAATCCTTTTTCATTGTTTTTCATGTTGTTGCTTCCTTTTCTATAATTATACTCTATGAAAAAAGAAAGCAGGAATCTCATGGTTCCTGCTAATGTCGTTTACTTGCTGTTTTCCTTATCCAGAATATCGAACAGCTCATCAAGCCTCTGGATGCGGTAGCCATGGTAGTAGCGGGCCGGAATCTCGAAATCCGGAACGATCCAGACCGGTACCATATTGGAGTTTATCGCTCCCAATATATCGCTTGAGAATACATCTCCAACCACCATGCATTCCTCACAGCTTACGCCCATCTTTTGAGCCATCAATTCAAAAGCTTCCTTATTTGGCTTGCCGATGCCGATATCGCCAGATACCACAATATCATCGAAATACTCGCCTACTTCCACATGGTCAATCTTGTCATGCTGAGATTTGCTTTGGCCATTGGAGAAGATGACCATCTTGTATTTACCCTTCAGTCTATCCAGAACATCCTTGGTTTCAGGCTTCAGCACAGCATATTTCCACATGTATTCATAGTAGAACTCGATGAACTTCTCTTCGAAGTCTTCAGGAAGATATTTGCCGTATTTGGCCACAAAAGGTGGAACACGGAACTTGCAGTTGATGGTGCCGTTGCAGTCGTCAGTCAGGAAGTCCTGCAGCACAGCCTCAAATTCAAGATCGCTCATATCCTTGAAGTATGGCTTCAGATAGTCATCGAATACCCCATAGGCATTCATCTTTCTGTTGGATATCGTTCCATCAAAATCAAATATTATCGCTTTGATCATGTTCAGCCCTTTCAATCATCTTCTTGCATTTGCGTTCGAATTCTCTTCTTTCGAACATCACCACTGCTCCGCATCCTTCACACTTGATCTTGATGTCGGCACCCATTCTGATGATCTTCCAGTAATGGGATTTCTTGCAGGGATGATCCTTCTTCATCTGGACGATATCGCCCAGGTCATATGTATCTATCATAGTTTCTCGCTATCCAGTATTATCGTTACCGGACCCTCATTAACCAAAGAGATCTTCATATCCGCTCCAAACACACCCTCCTCAACTTCAAGATTGAGGTTTCTTAGGCATTCATTGAAATAGCGGTAAAGCTCAATGGCTTTCTCTCCGCCCAAAGCATCGCTGAAGCTTGGACGATTGCCCTTCTTGCAGTCGGCATACAGAGTGAACTGGGAAATGGACAGTATCTTGCCGCCGACATCATATATCGACCTGTTGATCTTGCCTTCCTCATCCTCAAAGATGCGAAGCTTGCTGAGCTTGCCTGCCATCTTCTCTACGACATTCTTGTCGTCATCAAGGCCAAAGCCCACCAGCACCATGTAGCCATCATCGACGGCACCGGTAATCTTTCCTTCAACTGTGCAGCTTGCCTTGCTGACTCTCTGTATCACCAATCGCATAGCCCTATTATACAAGAAAAGACAGTTGCCTGCCTTATCATTGTAGTTCTTCCATGATCTTCCTGAACCTGTCTTCTTCATGCCTTTTCGGTTCAATAAGAGGATTGTATAGACAATGGGAAAGCACATCGCCATCTTTCAGCACTTCATCAAATGGCGTATCGATCTGCTGCTTATCGCTATGCAAGTATATGGCATGACTCACAAGCTCAATATCCTCATCACTGAACAATCCAAGAGACTCCATGATCTCTTTTGCCATGATAGCTCCGCCATGGGCATGCTCCTGTATGCCATCGCTTGCATAGGCATATAGGTCATGCAGAAGTCCGGCAATGGATGCAAGTTCAACATCAAGGCCTCTTTTTGTTGCCAAGAGAGCACAGAATTCAGACACACCATAAAGATGGACATAGGCTGCCTTCCTATCCGCCTGTGATGACAGCTTCATGATCATACTATCGACATATTCCTGTATCGCTTTTATTCTTTCCATATATACTTCATTTTATCGCAGTAAAGAAAAGCTGGCTGTCCAATTGGACAGCCATCTTGTTCATTAGTGGTTCTTTACTTTTACCCAAAGTTCTGAGATAACCTTCAAGGTCTCTGCATCGCTATGGAATACTTCATCGTTGCTTGTCTGTTCACGTGGAATGTAGGCAACGTTACCTTCGAAATCAGCGCCTTCAGCTGTGATGTCCTTAAGCACTTCAGCATTTGGTGAGCAGTATCCTACGAATACGCTATTCTCATAGGCTGGATCATAGTCGATGATGTAGTTGATGAACTTGTGGGCATTCTCGACATTCTTGGCATCCTTGTGGATTACCATTGCATCTACGAAGTAGTTTGTGCCTTCCGCTGGAGCCCAGTAGCTCATGTCTTCATTCTCGGAAATGATGTATGCGGCATCGCCTGAATACATCATGCCCATAGCCTTTTCGCCGTTTGCCAGACCGTCGATTGCCTCATCGGTAACGTAGGCTGGCTCCATGTTGTCGGCGATATCGCAAAGCCATTCATATGACTTGTTGATCTCTTCTTCGTTATTGGTATTCATCGAATAGCCAAGAGCCTTCTCAGCCATCATGAATGCGTCACGGATTGAGTCATACATGTAGATCATGCCTTTGTACTTGGTGTTGCGCAATACATCCCAACCCTGGCTTTCAACATCAGCAGTATCGATCAGTGTAGTGTCGTAGCAGATGCCGGCATTGCCCCAGAAATAAGGGATGGAATATTCGTTGTTAGGGTCGAAATCCATGCCAAGAACTTCAGGATAGAGCGCATCGAAATTGGTGATCTGGCTCATATCGAGCTTCTGGACCATCTTTTCGGAAATCAGCCTTTCGATCATGTAGTCGCTTGGGATGATAAGGTCATATACCGTACCGCCAAGCAGCTTGGTGTACATTGATTCGTTTGACTCAAAAGTGGTGATCGTAACCTTGATGCCATATTCCTTTTCGAAATCCTTGATTACTTCATCAGAGATATACTCTCCAGGCAAGAAGATGTCGAGTTTTCCGTTATCAGCCTTGCTGGAAGAGCATCCGGCCAAGATAAGCAGTGAAAGTAAGATGCTAAGCAGTTTCTTCATTCTTTTTCCCCCTTTTCTCAATGATAGATGGAACGATATTTCTTAGTATCAGCACAAGCGTGATCGCCAATACGATGATGGTCGACAGAGCATTTACGCTTGGATTGATTCGTTTGGTTGTTGAATATACGTAGGTAGAGATATTGTTGATGCCAGGTCCAGTTGTGAAGTAGGAAATCACGAAGTCATCGAATGACATTGTGAAGGCTACTAGTGCACCTGACACGATACCTTCCTTGATCTGCGGAATGATGACTTTGTATAAAGCCTGGAATGGCGTGCAGCCAAGATCCAATGCAGCCTCCGCAAGATTGTCGTCAAGCTGTCTTAGCTTAGGCATGACAGACAGGATAACGTAAGGTATGCAGAATATGATGTGGGCCAGAAGCATGGTGCCAAAGCCCGTAGGGATGTTCAGTGTCGAGAAGAACAGCATCAGTCCGATGGCCGTAACGATGTCCGGGTTCAGCATCGGAAGATTGTTTATCTGGGTAACGACTTCCTTTACCACACGGCTGGACTTGCTCAAGCCGATGGCGACGATGGTTCCCACGATTGTCGATACGACAGTGGCGATGACGGCAATGATGGTGCTGTAGTAGATCGATTCCATCATTGGCCTGGTATTGAACATCTTCTCATACCATGTAAGCGAGAAGCCGGTGAAGTTTGTAAGTGACTTGGACTCGTTGAACGAGAACAGGATCACATAGACAATCGGCAGATAGAAGAAGGCCATGATGAGGCCGAGATATACTTTCTGAAAAACGTTGCTCTTTTTCATTATCTTGCCTCCTTGTCATAGTCGAACTTCCTTGTAAGATACATGGAGATGAGGATGACGATCGTCATGATCAGCGATACGGCTGAACCGAAGTTCCAGTCGCCGGTCGTGACGAAGTAGTTTTCGATCAGGTTTCCGACCAGGACATAGCTTCCGCCACCCAAGAGCTTCGGAATGAAGAAGCTTGATACGGCTGGAAGGAAGACCAGGGTAATGCCGCTGATGATGCCAGGCACGCTTAGCGGCAAGGTCACCTTCAGGAAGGCCAATCTGTCGTTGCAGCCAAGGTCATGGGCTGCCGAGATGAGCGATGGATCCATCTTCGAAAGCGATGTATATATCTGCAGGATCATATATGGCAAGAAGTTGTACACCATGCCGATATAGACCTTTGCTTCAGGAGATATGTCGATATTGAGGAGCAGTCCTCTCCAGGCATATGTCCTTACCAGCATATTGATAAGCTGAGGCAAGGTAACCATCAGCACCATCGTCGACTGGCTGTTCGGAGACAGCTTGGCGATGAAGTAGGCGGCTGGGTAGCCGATCAGGATACAGATGATGGTTGTTATGAGCGCCAGCTTCAGGCTTCGAAGCAGCACTTCGATGAAGATGCTGTCAGAGAAGAATCTGACGAAATTGTTAAGTGTCACCTTGACAGTGATCACGTCATTTCCTTCCGCGGTGAAGGCATAGAACACGATTATCAGCATTGGCACGACAATCAGCAGTCCAGCCCAGACCAGGTAAGGATAGACCAGTCTCTTGAAGCTCTTCATTATCCGACCATCTTCTCCATTACATGGATATCATCTTTATCGAAATCCAAGGCAACGACGCTGCCGTCCTTGACCTTGTTGGTGGTATGAATCTTATAGGTGCGTCCTTCAGTAACGAAGGTTACGTCATAATCGCCAGGTTCGATCTCCATTGGCTCGAAATTGTAACGCACATCATCGATCTCTACTGGAGTCTCGTCGTCGAGATACCAGGCATAGGCGTCAGCCCAGGTCTTGAGGTCTACCGACATGGCGATCGATTCCTTGATCTCATCTACAGACTTGTAGATATCGAAAGCCTGGATACCGATGTTCTCTTCCTTGTCCTTGTTGACGCGTGGCACAACAACCGTGACGTTGGCTGTGATCGATGTGCCCTTATCGGTCTTGAAGGTAACGGCATACTTGCCGGCTTCGCTCTTGATGTTGTATGAGACAGAGGTAATGGAAATATCCTCTTCAGTATCGGCATTCCACGCCTGAGCATTTGAACGGGCAATGATTTCCGCATCAGTGATGTCTTCTACGTCCTCGATGTCCATAGTGAAATCTGTCGCATGCATCTTCTCATTGGCATCCGCATTGAACACGTCGTTGTCTTCCATGACATGGAGAGTAACAGTCTTGGAAGCACCTTTCTTGGTCTCGACGATCACTTCGTAATGTACGCCCTTGAATAGAGTAGATATTACCTGGCCATTGAGCTTGCCGGTATTCTTCTTGACGATCTCGATGTCTTCAGGCCTGATGACGACATCGACTGGCTCATTTGGCTTGAAGTCATAGTCTACGCATTCGAAGTCCTTGTCATCGAAGTTGACCAGATAGTCCTTCTTCATGATGCCGTCTACGATATTTGATTCGCCGATGAAGTTGGCTACATATCTATTTGCTGGTTCATTGTATATTTCGGTAGGAGTGCCGATCTGCTCAATCGTGCCATCCTTCATGACAACGATCTTGTCAGACATGGTCAAAGCCTCTTCCTGATCGTGGGTAACGAAGATGAAGGTGATACCTACCTCTTCCTGGATCTTCTTGAGCTCATGCTGCATCTCTTTACGCAGCTTGGCATCCAAGGCACTTAGCGGTTCATCAAGAAGCAATACATCAGGCTCATTGACCAGCGCTCTTGCAATCGCAACACGCTGCTGCTGACCGCCAGAAAGAAGCGTTACGTCCTTCTTCTGGAATCCGTCAAGGCCCACAAGCTGCAGCATCCTGTTTACCTTTGGCTCGATCAGGTCGTTTGACATCTTTTTGATCTTGAGGCCGAAGGCTACGTTGTCATAGACATTGAGATGTGGAAACAGCGCATACTTCTGGAACACTGTATTGATAGGGCGCTTATAGGCAGGTATGCCGCTGATCTCCTCGCCATTGATGATGACTGAACCTTCATCCTGTTCAAGGAATCCGCCCAGTATCCTAAGCAAGGTCGTCTTGCCGCATCCTGATGGACCAAGCAAGGTCACAAACTCGTTTTCGTATATGTCCAGATTGATGCCTTTGAGCACCATCTGACCATCGAAGTTCTTGACGATATTTCTGAATTCAATCAGTTTTTCCATATCTGTCTACCCCCTTAAACTCACGAGATAATTATAAGGTAAATGTTTTGAAAATAAAACAATATTTCATCGTGTTTTTCTGCACAAAAAAGCCTGCAATAATGCAGGCTTTTTCCCTTGTTTTTCTTCCTGATTCTCTACAGTTTCTTGATCAGTTCTTCTCTCTTGGCAGTGAACTCTTCTTCAGTGATCAAACCCTCATTGTAGAGGTCATTCAGAGACTTGATCTTCTTGCCGACATCGTCCATATTCTTGTCGTTTGAACCATTGGAATCAAGTTTGTCGAATACCCTATTGAGGACGTCCTTGTCATTGTTGGCAGCAGAGCCATCGCGCCATACTACATTGTCGTCGAATGCCAGGATAGCTTCAAAGACGACTGGCAGGAAGAACATGCCCCAGCCAAATGAAGCTGGCTTGTTGAAGCCGACAGCAGTGTCCATCAATAGCTTGATGATGACATAGATGTTGTAGATAGGGATGAACAGCAGCAAGAACTTCATGCCGTTGCCGTAGACAACTTCGAATTCAACATACAGGTTATAGAAAGGGATCAAAGATTCCCAACCCTGTCTGCCCATCTTCTTGAATTTGAACCAGCCGATCACATAAGAAGCGATCAGAACAATTGTACCTAATAAGCTTTCCATTTTATTCCTCCAAGGCTATGCAGCCATCTTAAGAGCCTCATCGATGAAGGCCTTCATCTCTTCCTTGCCGCGGTATCCGCCGATCGAATGGATGACATTTCCATCCTTCAGGATGAATACAGCCGGAATGGACATGATGCCATATTCCATCGCCAGATCCTCTTCGCTGTCGACATCGATCTTGACGAATTCGATATCAGGATATTCGCCAGACAGTTCTTCCAGCACAGGAGCCAATGCCTTGCATGGTCCGCACCAGTTAGCGAAGAAGTCAGCCAGGACTATACCGTCCTTGATGATCTCTCGATATTCTGCGGTATTAACGATTTTCATTTTCAATACCTCCATTACTATTCTATTATTATTTGTCTTGTTTTGTGCAGATTATGATCAAAAAAGGAAGGCCTTAGCCTTCCATATAAAACTATTTGTTCAGTAATGCTGCAGCTGGCTCATCCAGGATGACGGTAACGTTGTCATGTTTCTGGAGGATGCTGGCAGGACAAGCCTCATCAATTGGACCTTCCAGCATATCCTTGACTGCCTGTGCCTTATTGGCGCCAGTAGCGATAAGCAGGATATTCTTGGCCTTCATGATGGTGCCGATGCCTTGCGTTACAGCCTGGGTTGGAACCTTGCTGATGTCGTTGTCGAAGAAACGGCAGTTGTCTTTGATTGTTGATTCAGCCAGATCTGTCACATGCGTTCCAGAATCGAAAGCTGTTCCGGGTTCATTGAAAGCGATATGGCCATCAGAACCGATGCCAAGCAGCTGAATGTCTACTGGACATTCATCGATCATTGCATCATATTTCTTGGCCTGACCTTCTAAATCTTCGCCTAGTCCGCTAGGAACATGAGCATTCTCTTCTTCGATGTCGATCTCATCAAAGAGATTTCTATGCATGAAAGCATAGTAGCTCTCTGGATGAGTGATAGGAAGTCCTACATATTCATCAAGATTGAATGACTTGATGTCCTTGTATGATGTGCCGTTTTCCTTGTGGTCTTTGACCATTCTTGAATAAAGACCTAAAGGAGTTGAACCGGTAGCCAGACCCAACACCTTGCCTGGCTGAAGGAATTCCTTCATGACCTCAAACGCCTTGTCTGAAGCCTCCTCATAGTCCTTGGTGACGATTATCTTGAACATTACTTTACGATCTCGCCTTCTGCACTGCCCTTGATGCCGGCTGCGTTGCCTTCATCAGTATCGATATGCATAGCCAAAGCAAAGTCATCTCTTACTCTGACTACTGTATCGCCAAATACCATGCTTCTGCATTCAGTATCAACCTTTACGCTTACGATATCGCCATTTGCGACGCCATACTTCTCAGCATCTGCTGGAGTCATATGGATATGTCTCTTGGCAGCGATGACGCCCTTTGTCAGTTCGATCTCTCCTGCAGGACCTACAAGCTTGATGCCGTTTGTGCCTTCGATATCGCCTGATTCTCTGATCATAGCCTCAACGCCCAATGTTCTGGCATCGGTCAAAGACAGTTCAACCTGTGCTTCCTTTCTGGTTGGTCCAAGGATAGAAGCCTTGAGTTCGCCCTTAGGTCCAACGATTGTCAGCTTCTCTTCGCTGACGAACTGGCCTGGCTGCGACAGTTCCTTCTTGACGTTGAGCTTGTAGCCCTCGCCATATAATACGCTTAGCTGCTCGTCATTAACGTGAATATGACGGGCACTGATTTCTACAATGAATTTTTCCATGAATATCTCCCCCTCTTCTTAGTTCATTATACACCAATTGAATGGCTCTACCTCTTCAATGCGGACTTGGCCGCTCTTTCCATCGAACGCTTCTTGTCGTCCTCACGCTTGTCGTAGAGGCTCTTGCCCTTAGCCAAGGCAATCTCAAGCTTCGCTCTTCCATCGACCAGATAAAGACGTAATGGGATGCAGGTATAGCCCTGGATCTTGCATTTGGAGAATAGCTTGGAAATCTCTCTTTTATGCAAGAGCAGCTTCCTTTCCCTTTTTTCGTCATGGTTGTTGTAGGTGCCATCTTCATATTGGGAGATATTCATCTCCTTGACAAAAGCTTCGCCACCCACAAAAGAGACATATGCTTCCTTCAAGGAAACCTTGCCCTTTCTGACCGATTTTATCTCTGTGCCTGTCAAAACCATACCAGCTTCATATCTTTCTTCGATGATATAGTCGTGAAAGGCTTTCTTGTTTACTGCAATATCTTTCATGTCTCCGTCTAAAAAAGGAGCGTTAACTCCTTATTCTGCAATCTTGATGATGATAACCAGCACAAAGAAAACTATGCCGAGGACCATCGTAATGATTGAAATGGCCTTTTCAGGTCCACGTTCCTTGATGTTCTGGAACAGTCCCAGATCGCCGGAACCGGTGAATGCCGATAAGCCTTCAGATTTTCCGCTCTGCAGCAAGGAAATCAATATAAGCAATACTGATACGACTAATAGTAATATTTTCATAGTTCACCTCATCAATTAGTAGTCTGCTCTAGCCAGATCGACATAGCCGATATCGGTTGGTGTCTCTCTGCCGAACAGGATAATCAATACAGTTGCAACCTGTGTCTGGTCGTTCATCGATTCGACCTGACCTTCCATGCCTGAGAATGGTCCGGACAATATCTTGACGGTATCGCCGACTGCGAAATCGACTTCTACAACCGCATCGCTCTGTCCGATTCTTCTCAAGATCTTCTCGATCTCGTCCTGCTTTACAGGGAAAGGCTTAGCGCCACCGCCACTTGATCCGATAAATCCGGTTACGCCTGGCGTATTTCTTACGACATACCATGCCTCATCGGTCATGACCATCTCAACAAACAGGTAGCCAGGGAAGATGTTCTTGACTACTTCCTTGGATTTCTCGTTCTTGACCTCGATCTGGGTCTCTTCCGCAACCACGATTCGAAACAGGTTCTCGGAAATGCCCATGGTCTCCAGTCTCTTCTCCAGATTGTCCTTTACGCGGTTCTCATGTCCAGCGTAGGTGTTGACGACATACCACTCTTTCTTGTTTTCTTCAGCCATCTTATAGAACTCCGATTGCCTTCAGCAACAATGAAATCAAAAATTGACACGCATAGAAGAACAGACCAAAGAAGGCGATAAAGATGATTGACTGAACAGAATTGCTCAGCAGGTCTCCCTTCTTAGGCCAGCGAATCTTAGAAATCTCTTTCTTGATAGCACTCAAATTGAACCACTTCATAATGACCTCCTATTTTGTCTCCTTGTGAATGGTATGCCTATTGCATTTAGGGCAGTACTTCTTCAGCTCGAGACGTTCGCTCGCATTAGCGTTTTTTGTTGTCGAATAGTTCCTTGACAAGCACTCGCTGCAGGTAAGAATTACTTTCTTTTTATCTTTCATGTAATCCCTCCTTTTTGGTAAATAAAAAGTTATCTCTGATAACTACTTTTATCTTATCAAATTGCCTTCCAAAGTCAATAGAAAAAGCAGGGGACCGCATCGTTCTGCACATCCAACATCTGTCTGCCGGAATCGCCTGCTACGCTTTTGTTATAGCGTGTTCCAAACTACGACTTTGTTTCTTCATTCATATGAATCTGCTAGAACATTATCCCATTCTTGCGCCTATATTCTTCCTTGAATCTCTTCTTGAGAAGACGCAATCTGTTGTCGATGCGCTTATTGCTGACCTTTAGCCTTTCCGCTATTTCTTTGTAGCTCAGATCGGCATTCCTATATTCGATCAGCTTGCGGTCTTCTTCATTCAGGCCATCAATGAAACCATCCAAGAATTCCTCGAAATCCTTCTCGCGATGATAGGCTTCAGGATTGTCATTCACAAGCGTAGCAGCTTCAATAAGCTGATAGTCATCCTTGTCAAGAGACAATGGTTCGCCGCCTTTATGCCTATAGCTTCTAAGCAATGAGATAAGCCTTCTTCTGATGACCATGTACGCAAAGGAAGAGAACTTCATCTTCTTGTCCATCTCAAAAGACATGACAGCTTCATAAAGGCTAAGTGAAGCTTCCTGATACATCTCATCCATGTCCATCATGAAATCGCCCATCTCCAGATTGAAGGAATAGATGATCTTATAGATGATGCGGCGATAGTCTTCCAGCAGCTGTCTGAAGGCATCGTCATCATGTTCCTTGATCCTGGCGATCAGTTCCATCTCTCTATCCATGCCTTCAATATAAAACAAAAAATGAGATACTCATTTTCATAGTTATCTCATTTCCTTATCTTTTATTTTCCCCAATTGTGGATAAGTCACCCTCTCTTGGAAAGTACGTTGTATATCAGTATTCCTGCTGCTACTGAAGCATTGAGACTTGTGACATGACCCTTCATCGGCAGGCTGACTATGAAGTCGCATTCTTCCTTGACGATCCGTGACATGCCCTTTCCTTCTGAACCGATAATCAGCACGGTGTTCATGTTGTAGTCCATGTCATCATAGGCTCTATCGCCATCGGCATCGGAACCCACAACCCAATAGCCCTTGTCCTTGAGCTTCTTGAGCGTATTGACGATATTGTTGACTTCCGCTACCTTGACATATTCCAGAGCTCCACATGCTACCTTGGCGACCGTATCGTTGATCTTGGCTGCATTATGGGCCTTGTATATGACTCCATCGACACCGGCGCAGTCACAGGTCCTGATGATGGCGCCAAGATTGTGCACATCCTCAAGTCCATCAAGCACGACAATCAAGCCATTGCTATCCTTGACCATCTCATCTACTGATGAAAGCTTATATTCCTTGACTTCAGCCAGATAGCCCTGATGGTTTCCAGACTTTGACATCTTGTCTAGTGTCTTCCTATCGACGATCTTATAAGGAATCTTCTTTTCCTTCAGCTCATCGATTATTTCCTTGTTTATGACATAGGCACAGACGATGCGATCATTATGCATCGCCTCAAAGAAGGAATTCTTTCCATATATATAGTTACTCATTGTCTATTCCTCCCTTGAATACTTCATCAAAGAATTCATCAAGCCTTTCCCTATCGGTCAGATAGAGATATCCGCAGATAGCCTCAAGACCTGAAGCGATCTCATAGGTCAAGCGATCGCCATTCTTGGGGATATGGCTGATATGGTTTCTGCCTTTCTTGAAGGCATCAAGCTCATCTTCCTTGAAGAAGCCTTCATCATTCAATCTATTGAAGACCTTGGTCTGGCCCTTGGCGCAGTTGTAGCCATTGCAGAGCTTCTGCAGGGTCTTTGAGGACTGGTATCTGTTGGCAACGAAGAACTCACGCACCCGCAATGTGAATACCGCATCCCCGATGAAGCTTAAGGAGTTGGCGCTTACTTCCTTGATATCCATTAAAGGATGCCCTTCTCCTGAAGCATTACTCTATACTTATCGGCTTCGTCGAAATTCTTGGCTGCCTTAGCCTCGTTCCACTTGCCATAGATATCCTTATCCTCATCACTAAGTTCTACCTTATCGATGAAGATACCCAATACCTTCAGCATCATCCTTATCGCATTGTAGTTAGAAGAGACTTCTTCATAATTGATTTCCCTTACACGCAATGACTGGTTGAGCAGCTTGACGGTATCGAAGATCACCATATAGGCATTAGGCGTATTGAGATCATCAGCCATCTGTTCCAGGAACTCATCGTATTTTTCCTTATTGAAAGCATCGCTCAATTCAGCGCCTGCAATCTGGGACTTCACCTCTACCTGCTTTAGGACCGTCTCAATCTTTCCAAGTTCAGTCTTGGCGGCATTGAAGGTCTCGTCATCATAGATCAACGAATCTCTATATCTTGCGCTCAATAGGAACCATCTTACAAGGTTGGCTCCATGTTCAGCGATGACATCCTTGGCCCATTGGGTATTGCCTAAAGACTTGGACATCTTGCCGCCCTTTGTCTCCAGCATGCCATTATGGATCCAGTAGTTGGCCAGATGATGGCCATTGACGCATTCAGACTGAGCCATCTCATTCTCATGATGTGGGAACTTCAAATC
This sequence comes from uncultured Bacillota bacterium, assembly GCA_937919165.1. GTDB lineage: Bacteria > Bacillota_I > Bacilli_A > Erysipelotrichales > Erysipelotrichaceae > Colivicinus. Next base: position 14,706 of record CALFPO010000078.1, read on the forward strand.
ACGTCCGCCGCCATGAATATCGATCAGGGAATGATTGAACTCCTTGCCGATCATGACTACACATTCCGTATGCCAGCCTGGTCTTCCTTCGCCCCAAGGCGAATCCCACTTGATGCCTTTCTCGGTCTTCTTCCACAAGGCAAAGTCCATTGGGTTCTTCTTCTGGTCGTTCTCTTCGACACGGGCACCCGCATTGAGGTCCTCTAGTCTCTGATGCGACAGTTCGCCATATTTCTCATCAGCCTCAACAGAGAAGTAGACATCGCCATTGACTACGTAGGCGCTGCCGTTCTTGACCATCTCGTCGATGAAATCGATGATCTCATCCATTGTCTCTGTAACTCTTGGAGTCACATCCAGAGGAACGACATTGAGCGACTTTCTTACATCGTTGTAGGCATCGATATATCTTTCAGCGATTTCCTTCTCGCTTACGCCTTCTTCGATGGCCTTGTTTATGATCTTGTCATCGACATCGGTAAAGTTAGAGACAAACTTTACCTTGTAGCCATAGGCCTCAAAGGTCCTGCGCAGTGTATCGAACACTACGATAGGTCTGGCATTTCCGATATGCGCATGATTATATACGGTTGGACCGCACACATACATCGATACCTCGCCTTCTTTGATTGGCTTGAACTCTTCAACCTTCAACGTATACGAATTATAGAATCTCATCTTCTTCCCTCCTGATGTAATACTGATAGATGCTGTCGGAAACGGTGATCCACACCTTCATTTCCTTGGTGGTCACATAGCTGTCTCCGCTTATCTTTCCGCTTCTGATGAGCTCGATGAGCTCCTCATCGCTATAGGAACCTTCAACGTTCCTTATCTTCCATATCTTATTGTTGCCCATCATCCACCACCTTGCAGTAATGATATTCGATCTGCCTTTCAAGCAGCTCATCAAGGCTCAGCACTTCGCCCTCCTTGATGCCTGATACCATCGTAATGATATATTCGCCGCTACATTCATCTTCCTCGATTGATACAATGTGCTCACTATCGACGCCCAATGAACGCAGATAATCCTCAAACTGTTCAGCGCTCTTGTCGAAGATGGTATCGATCTCGACCATCTCCACAAAGGCCTCATAGACGAAGCTCAGTTCCCTGGCTTCCGAATCCTTGTAGTCGCCAGAACCGATGGCCACTATCGATATGGTATAGGTCTTGCCTTCCACCATATTGGCGGTCTCGAACTTCACGGCTTCCTCTTCGCTGATGCGATGGGAAAGTCCCGTACCTACATCGAGCGATACGTCATATCCTGAAGCGTTGTTTACGCCATCGAAGGATACGGTTACATAGTCCTTGGATATGATATATTTTATCTCGCTTACCTGAGGCAGCGTCTTCTTCTCGATCTCTTTCTCGACAAACTGGTTGTAGCGGTTCTTGCCTACACCATAGATGTTGGCGCCGTCCAAGGCAATCAGATAGTTGCTGGCAGCATCGATTGCGATGATGTCTGTCCAGTTGCTGATTTCGTTTCTGATCGTATCGTTCTCGATCTCGATATGTACCTTGCCAAAGGAATCAAGTCCAGCCACAAAGTCATTTCCGCAGGCCACATCCACAATATCGTACCAGTTCTCAGCCTGGAAATAGTTGGAAGCCGTCGAATAGACATGGACATATCCTTCGCTGTCAAGTATCGCCAAGGTATTCTCGCTTGAAGCGATATCCCTAGCATTGGCATAGTCCTTCAATGATGAAGATCCCATGAATGAACCGCTGTATTCAAGCTTGCCGTCTTCCTTCATGATGATTGAGCCGTTGGCTGTCGCATAGACCTTGGAAACGTTTCTGCTTCCATCCAATTGACATTGGCCCTGTTCATCATCGCCGCTGCAGTATACTTTGCCATAAGAATCGACCGCAATCACATGTCCATCTCCAGCCGCAATATCCTTGATATTGGTCCAACCGCTTATCTCCTTTTCATACTTAGAGACAAGCCCTGATGAACTTACGGTTCCATCTTCGTTCAGGATGATGCTGAAACCTTCACCCTCACATACCTTGATGGCTCCCGAGGCGCTTAGATTGCTCAGTTCGCCATTGGCGTTTGAACCTGAGCCTACCACTCCGCCATAGTCATCTATATATATAACCGTCGTCTCCGATACCGACAGTCTGTTGATGTTGTCCTTGATTGGCACATATGGCTTGGAATTGTTTCCTATTATGAAGCTCATTATCGCTATCACCGCCAGCAGTCCGCCAATGATCGATGTCACGATCTTATGGTTCCTGATGAAATCCCTGATTCTATCGAATACCGTCTTCTTCGGAATGAAGTAATCGATATTCAGTTCATCGGTATTTGCCCCTTTGACATCATAGAGCTCAACCTCTTCATTGTTCCTGAAGATCTCCTCTATATCGACATGATACAGAGATGCAAGCTTCTTCATCTCATCATATCCAATCATGTCACTGCCATTCTCATAGTTCATGTATTCAATGGTTTCCACACCCAAAACTTCCGCAAGATATGATTGCGAATAATTGTAGTGTTTCCTCAATTTTGTCAGTTTGGCAGGCAAATAATTCATCACAATAATTTTATCATATCATTCTTGAATTAACGCTCGCGTTGTGCTATTATAATTTAGCAATGTGCCCGAATAGCTCAGTCGGTAGAGCGTCCGGCTGTTAACCGGCAGGT
>CALFPO010000079.1 GCA_937919165.1 uncultured Bacillota bacterium
CAAGGCTACCTACAAGGCAACAACCAACGCCTATACCGTAACTTGGGTAAACGACGATGATTCAGTTCTTGAGACAGATACCAATGTAGAATACGGCACGATGCCTGAATACAATGGCTCTACTCCTACAAAGGCAGCTACAGCCGAATATACATATACATTCAAGGGCTGGGCTCCTGAAGTGGTATCTGTAACAGGCGATGCTACATATAAGGCTACGTATTCGCAGACTGCTAACAGCTATGATCTGACAATCAAATATGCATATGAAGATGGTTCAGAAGCAGCCGATACATATTCAGAAACATTAGAGTATGGCAAGACATATGATGTAGAATCTCCAGTTATTCCTGGATACTCTATGGATAAGCAGAAGGTATCAGGCACTATGCCTGCTGAAGATGTTAATGAGGTTGTTACATATTCCGAAAAGGAACATGTAGTGATTACATACAAGGCTGCAACAGGCGGCATGGTATCAAGAGATTCTGAATCGCTCAATCCTGAAACAGGCAATGCCGAAGGATCTGCAGCTACTGCATATTCTGGATATAGATTCTCTAACTGGACAGACGAAAACGGCAAGGTAGTATCTACTAACGTGAAGTTTGTTCCAAGTAAGACAAACGGACGTTACGTAGCAGCTACATACACTGCAAACTTCATCAGCAATGACATTCCAAGCGAATCACATCAGCTGATGATTCAGTACAGATATGCTGAAGGCGGCGTTGCAAGCGGTGACGTATATGCAACATTGGATGAAGGAGAATCGTATAACGTTGTTTCTCCAACAATCGCTGGCTACGTTGCAGATATTCCTGTCGTAAGCGGACGCATGCCTGGAGGAGATGTGAAGGTTACAGTAACTTACTCAAGAACCTATATTCCTGAAGAGCCACCAGTAGAACCAACAGATGGCCCTAGACCTACACCAACTCCTACACCAACTCCTACTCCAACACCAGAGCCTACAACAGATCCAAAACCAGAGACCAACAAGGCTGAGACTGAGACTGTCGAAGTCGACAAGACTCCTACCAGCAATCTTGAAGGAAGCTGGGCATTGGTTAACCTGATTGCAGCTATCCTGTCAGCAGTCATGACTATCGTTGCACTCGTTCTTAAGAGAACAAACGACAATGACGATGACGAAGACGAAGATGAAGAGAATGCTGAAAACAAGGCAAAAGTCATGACGACTGAAGAGGAAGAAGATGAGGAAGAGGACGACATCTATCATAGAAGAAGATATCCTAAGTGGGTTTCACTTCTTGCATCAATAATCGGAATCATCGTATTCATTCTTACCGAAGATATGAGACTTCCTATGGTTATGATCGACAAGTACACTATCGTTCAACTGGTTCTTGCACTCGCTTCACTTCTTATGCTTGTTATGGCCATCGACAAGAAATACGATGACGAAGAAGATGAAGAAGAAGACGAAGAAACTACTGTAGTTGCTTAACAAAAAGATTCATCAATAAAAGCTGAAAGCCCCAGAAATGGGGCTTTTAGAATGGGGAAAAACGGAGCTGTTAGATTATAAAGGGCGATTTAAATAAACGTAGGGTTTTTAAGGACTAACACCTTTAAATAATCATAGGGTTCAGATCACAAAAGGCAATTTCAGGCCAGATGGACGTCAATTCAACTGGCCTTTTTTCTTCGGAAACTTCCTCTTGATAGTATTGGGCAGCTTCTCATAAAAGCAGGTTTCATACATATTCTCGCAATACATAGCCCTATTCCTGAACCTTTCGAGGTTCTATTAGCCGTTGACCAGCTTGAGCATCTTCTTGATGCATGAGTTCCTTCCTTCAATCCCACCATTGGACAGTCTTGCAATTTTGCCGTTGTGCCTTGCATAGGGAATGAACGAATTGACTATGTATTCCTTCCAATTATCCAAGGCAGAAGCGATATCGATGAGTTCAGCTATATCGGATGAGAAGCAGTCGTCGATGTATCTCTTTATGTATTCCAGCACCTTGTCTCTAGGATGGTCGATCCAGTAGCGGTTGAAGTAGTGGCATCTTCTGATCTCCCGATAGGCTCTGTTCAGTTTCGGATCTATCTTCAGGATGAGGTTCAGATAGTCGGCATCGTTCATCTCGTAATGGAAGTAACCGGAACATTTATACTCCTCATCTAAGTCCTCCTTGAACAGCACATATCTGTGGCGCTTGAGAAGATGACACTCCTCCGATCCTTTCTGTCCTCCTCGATCCGTTTCATCACCCTTCCTCCTCAACCTGTCCAGCCCGTCATTCATCATCTTCATCACATGGAACGAATCTGTGCACACCATTGCGTATCTGAAACGCCTTTTGATGAAGCCCAGATAGACGTCGTTCATGTCCATCGTTACATACCTGACCCTGCCTTTTTCAGACTATAGCATATACCTAAGGTAATCCAAAAGTTTTGATTTCCTTCTGGATTCCAGGATGTCTATGATTTCGCCGTTGAGACCCAGGATCATGAATGCATACTTGCTATTCTTGGAGCGCCTTGAGAAATGAACTCATCCATGGAAATGACTTCTCTCAGGGCTTTTCTTTCGATCTGGACATGTGTATCGAACAGCTCGGCCAGCTTGATCACGCTCAGTCCGAACCTTTCTGCAGCTTCCAGGAAGGTGTGATTGCATCTCTTCAGGAATTCCAGTAGCTCTTTCATCAGATTCTCCGATATCTTCTTCTCTCCGGCCTTCATGAACAGGCTCTCTTCATAGAATGTCTTGCCGCACTCGCAGACAAGCTTCTGGCCGAATAATGGATTGTCTGCCTATTGTAGATAATTATCTATTTGGTTTTTGGTTCTTTGACAGCGATACAGTATCTGTCGAATCATGGGCATCCTCCATCACTCTTCAGAGTCACATAGTAATGGGTTTCGCCTGAGCATAGGAAAATGAAAAAAGGTTGATTTTGATGTGCATTTGTCTCTTATGGGAACTTTTACTCGAGCTAATGCCAATCTTCAATAAAAGAGTGCTCAGTTGCATGGAACACTGTCCAGAAATATGCATTATGTGTCGAAAATATCATAGCAGTTGCAAAATAGATGAATAATCGATGTATAAATATACATTTGCAGTGTTTTTAATAGTACGATGTGGAAAAGTCTCGATATGTAATGTGGATTTCTCGACATAGCATAAAAATATAACCGGAAATATAACC
>CALFPO010000080.1 GCA_937919165.1 uncultured Bacillota bacterium
ATGCGCCGTCGTCCGTATTTGGACCACAGCGAAATCAAATGCATAAAGCCAAGATCCGAAGAGGGCGATATCTATGATGCTGTAGTGCAGAGATATTCTTTTCCTAGTGGCCATTCTGTTGATTCAATCACTTCCTATGGAGTGCTAGGCATAAATGCAAGAAGCAGATTGTTGAAGATTGTCTTTCTTCTTTTGATCCCTGCCATTATTGGCTTATCAAGAATCGCGTTGGGGGTTCATTATCCTACTGACATTTTAGCGGGATGGGCGCTTGCTTGGCTGATTGTTTTTGTTGTCTCGAAAATCAACAACAAAAAAGCTTTGTATCTAGGCGTTTTGACATTAGGAATCATTGGCTGTTTCTTCAATAGAAGCAACGATTATTTCTCGGCGCTTGGAATTGCCTTTGGCTTCTTTGGCGCTTTTGTCTTTGAAGAGAAATACGTGAACTTTGATAATACTGAAAGCATATTGGGCATGATCATCAGAACCATTGGCGGGATTGCGTTGTTTGTTGCATTGGATACAGTATTGAAGTTGCCTTTCTCAAGCGAATTCTTGGCTTCTGAGACTATGGCTTCATTGCTGATAAGAACATTAAGATATGCCATCGCAAGTTTTGTGCTCATAGGCCTATATCCAATGTGCTTTAGATTTTTCAAGAAAAAACAGTCGAACCATTAGACTTGGCAATATTATTAGGGACAAGCAGAATTCTTGATTTTTGGGATTATTGTAATTATGCTAAAGGCATAGTGAAACAAAGAGGTAGCATATGAAAAATAGACTTGTGGAATATGATTTCAGCAAACCGATAAAACTTCTGGACAGGAAGAGAAATGGCTTTGACATCTATTTCTATTCTGCTTGCTTGAGCTTGCTTATTGTTGCGATCTTGGCGCTTATCTGCGTGCATGATGGCCAGTTCAGGATTGAATTTGTCCTATGGAGAGTACTGGTCTGCATCCCATTGATAATACTAGCCTATATCTTCAAGCAGCTGCTTAAGGAACTCAAGGACTATCCCAAGAAGCTTATGGCCAAGCATACCTGGACCATCGAAGAGCTGATGGCGATGACCGGAAAGAATAGGGAAGAAACCGAGAACATCATGACGCATGTGTTTGAATCATGTTTCATAGTCGATAATAAGAACATCAAAAAGTAAATGTAAATATTTACATATAGATGTAAGAAAATGACATTTTTTCATAAAATGTCATTTTATTTACAAATATGGGTAATTATGTGATGTATAATATATGCCATAAGGGGGAAAATATTTATGCTAATTAGATTAATCGGCGTTGCTGTTGTAGTCGTTGGCTTGGTTCTCAAGTTCGATACAATCGCAACAGTCGTATTGGCTGGTATCATTACTGGCCTGGTTGGCGGAATGAGCATCATGGATATCCTGACTACATTAGGTACTTCATTCGTTACTCAGAGAACTGCTACATTGTTCGTTCTTACTCTGCCAGCTATCGGTATCTGTGAAAGATTTGGTCTTAAGGAAAAGGCCATTGACTTCATTCGTAGTATCAAGAGCGCTACTGCTGGACGTGTAATCATCGTCTATGAAGCAATCAGAACTCTTGCATCTGCATTCTCTGTAAGACTTGGTGGTCATCCTCAGTTTGTTCGTCCAGTTGTTGTTCCAATGGCTGAAGGCGCTGCTGCTGCTAAGTTTGGCAAGGTTTCAGATGATATGGTAGACGCTATTAGAGGCGCATCTGCAGGCGCAGAAAACTATGGAAACTTCTTTGCACAGAACTGCTTCATGGGTGCATCAGGAACAGTGCTCATCGTTTCTACTCTTACAGAATTAGGACATAAAGTAACTGAATTGCAGATTGCCACATGGTCTATTCCGATTGCTATCATTTCATTCGTTGTTGGCGCTGTCAGAAACATCCTTTTGGATAGACAGCTTGAAGCAATGGATGCGAAAGGAGGAAACAAATAATGACATTCGCTAATCTTTTAGGTGAAATCTTCTATTGCATCATTGGTCTTGTTTTCGTCCTTGTAGGTGTCAAGGCACTTAAAGATGAAGCTTGTGCAAAGAAGGTAACTACTGCTATCTTCTGGTTCTTGCTTGCTTTCACATTCATCGCTGGTCCATATGTTCCTAAATGGATCGTTGGTGCTTGCATCGTTGCTATGGCTGCAATCACAGCTATCGGCGGCGTTGTTCAGTCTAAGAATGACGTTCCTGTTCCTGAACAGGTCAGAAAAGAAGCTGACAAGTTCGGTTACAAGATTTTCATCCCAGCATTGTGTATCGCTCTTGTAGCCGTTGTAGGTGCTACATTAGGTTCAAAGGTTCCAGCTCTGTCTTGGATCACTTCCAACAATGCTATCGGTCTGTCAGGCGTAGTTGCTCTTGTAGCTGCTCTGGTTCTCACCAAGTGCGATCCAAAGTACGCTGCAGTTGATGGCGCTAGACTGATGGATAACGTAAGCACTACAGGTATCCTTCCTCAGCTGCTTTCAGCATTGGGCTCACTGTTCACTGCTGCTGGCGTTGGCGATGCCATCTCTTACTACGTATCAATGGTAGTTCCTGAGAACAGCATCCTCATCGCTGCAATCGTATACTGCTTAGGTATGGCTCTGTTTACAATGATCATGGGCAACGGCTTCGCTGCTTTCCCAGTCATCATGGTCGGTGTTGGTATTCCATTCCTGATCAATAAGGGAGCTGATCCAGTTGTTGTAGGTGCATTAGGCTTGACTGCTGCATATTGCGGAACTCTTTGCACACCAATGGCTGCCAACTTCAACATCGTTCCTGCTGCTTTGCTGGAAACGAAATCTAAATATTCTGTCATCAAGTCACAGGTTCCAGTTGCTATCGTAATGCTTGTGATCCATGTGGCACTCTTATACTTCTTCGCTTTCTAATCGAAAGGAGAGAAATATGAAAATTTTGCTTACTGCATTTGAACCTTTCGGTGGCGATACACTGAATCCAGCTCAGGAAGCCGTAAAGCTCGTTAAGGACAGCATCAAGGGTGCTGAGATCGTCAAGGTCGATGTTCCTGTTGTCTTCAACAAGGCTGGTGAAGTTGTCTATGAAGCCATGAAGAAAGAGAATCCAGATGTAGTTCTCTGCATCGGACAGGCTGGCGGCAGATTCGGCATCACTCCTGAAAGAGTTGCCATCAATCTGCAGGACGGCAGAATTGCCGACAACGCTGGCGAACAGCCAATTGATGTCAAGTGCAAGGAAGATGGAAAGATTGCCTACTTCACCAAATTGCCTGTAAAGGCTATGGTTCAGTACATCAAGGAAGCTGGCGTTCCTGCTTCGGTTTCTTATACAGCTGGAACATTCGTATGCAACGATCTGATGTATGCGGTTCTGTACTACATCGATAAGGAATTCCCTGACATGAAGGGCGGATTCATGCATGTGCCATTCCTGCATGAGCAGGTAATGGCTCGTCCAAATACGCCATCTCTGTCTACACAGGATATCGTAAAGGGAATCGAGGCAGCAATTGCTGCTATCGTAGACCATGTCGATGATATAGAGATTTCTGCAGGCACAATCCAGTAAAAGACAAGGTCATAGAAATATGACCTTTTCTTATGGGAAAAAAAGAAAAGCATAAGCTTATTCGCTTATGCTTTCGTTTGACATTTCTGTTAGATTCTCTAGCGTTTCATCGTAGAGCCTTACTTCCTTGATTCCTTCGACTTCATCAAGTATCAGGGCTTCTACGCCTTCCTTGAGTGTCATATCCAAGGCCATGCATCCTACGCATGCCCCATGGACCTTGACATATACGATATCGTCTTCAAGCTTGACGAATTCAACATCTCCGCCATCAGCCTGCAGATATGGTCTGACCTTTTCGATCGTCTTTTCTATTTGCTTGATTTTTTCTTCCGTTTCCATTTCTATCTCCATATATAATATACTACTGTGCTGATGATTATGCCTAGCAAAATGCCTACGACAAGTTCCGGAGGCTTATGGCCAAGCACATCCTTTAGCTTTGTTCTATAGATTGGATCGTCTGCATCTATCTGATCATGCAGATCGCTGACGAGCTTGTTTGTGACCCTGTTGTTCTCGCCTGCATACCATCTGACATTCATGGCATCAAATATTACGATGAGTGCCAGAACGAAGGCTATGGCAAATAGGCTTGAATCAAAGCCGTCCTTGAGGCCGATAGCAAAGGCTAGGGAGGCGACTCCGGCGCTATGGGCGCTAGGATACCCACCTGAATCGGTGACGTGCTTAAGCGAAAACTTGCCGGTCTTGAAATACATCACAAAAGGCTTGACACCTTGGCAGATGATCAGGGAAGCAAGATAGGATACCAGTGGGACAAGGTCTTTATTCACTCAATTAGTATATCACAGGTGTATAATTGAAAAGTATGAGTTGCATAGATGACTATAAGGTAGGAATGACGGTCTATGGCAAGATTACCGGCATAAAGCCATATGGGGCTTTTGTGAAGTTCGATGATGGCGTGACGGGTCTTATCCATATATCGGAGATTTCGAACGGTTTTGTCCGCAAGATCGACAATTTTGTGAATATCGATGATTTTGTCATGGTGAAGGTCATCGACATCGATAGAGAACATAAGCAATTACGCCTTTCTTTCAAGGCGCTGAGCCAGAATACGCGCAGATATGTCAAGAAAGTGAAGTTCCTTGGCATGCCTGAGTCAGCAAAGGGCTTCAGCAGTCTGAAAGAGGCTTTACCTGAATGGATGGAGGAAGAAAACAATGATTAATCTTGATTTAAGCAATGCTAAGCTAAGTGAAGATATTGGCCTTTGGCAAGAGCGTGTAAGCAAGGCTCACAAGGATCTTCATGAAAAGACCGGCAAGGGCAATGATTTCTTGGGCTGGATCGATTGGCCAAGAAACTACGATAAAGAAGAATTTGAAAGAATCTTGGCGCTCAAGAAGCGTATGGAAGGCAAATACGATACAGTATTGGTCTGTGGCATAGGCGGTTCATATCTTGGCGCTAGAGCGGCCGTTGAGATGATAAAGGGCCTATATCCTGATGATGGCATCGAAGTAATCTTCATCGGCAATACCTTCTCGCATACCTATCTTTCGCAGGTGATGAACCATATCAAGAATAGGGAAGTGGTACTCAATGTCATATCGAAGTCCGGCACAACAACCGAGACTTCTGTATCTTTCCGTATCTTCAAGCAGTTCATGGAAGAGAAGTATGGCGACGAAGCCAAAGAAAGAATCTATGCCACAACCGATAAGGCTAGAGGAACATTGAAGGAGCTGGCAGACAAGGAAGGCTATGAGACCTTTGTGATTCCTGATGATATCGGCGGCAGATATTCGGTATTCACAGCCGTTGGACTATTGCCTCTGGCTCTGGCCAATGTCGATATTGAAGCGCTAATGAATGGTTCATTGCAGGCAATGAACGATCTTGATACTGATGACCTAGACAAGAATCCTGCCTATCGCTATGCTGTAGCAAGAAGAATTCTTGACAATATGGGCTACAAGGCTGAATACTTCGTTACCTATCATCTTCAGCTGACGATGATAGCTGAATGGTGGAAACAGCTGTTTGGCGAATCAGAAGGAAAGGATGGCAAGGGCATTCTCCCTGCAAGCGCCTGCTTCTCGACTGACCTGCATTCTTTAGGCCAGTATATCCAGGAAGGACCTAAAGTCGAATACGAAACAGTCTTCTATATCGATGACATGGCAGATGACATCGTCTTCCCTCATGATGAAGAGAATCTTGACCATATGAACTATCTGGAAGGCAAGAAGCTTTCATGGGTGAATGAGATGGCTTTCCTTGGTACTTTGGATGCCCACAGCAATGAGGGCAACAATCCTAACATGGTCATCCATCTCAAGGACAACAGTGCCTACAGCTTCGGCTACATGATCTACTTCTTCTTTGTGGCTTGCGGCATGAGCTGCTACCTTCTGGATATCAATCCATTCAATCAGCCAGGCGTTGAAGTCTACAAGAAGAAGATGTTCAAGCTTCTGGGCAAAGAATAATGATCTTTAGGCAAGGCAAATAGCCTTGCCTTTTTGTTAGGAGAAGATCTTGATGATGCGAATAATATAGCAGGAGGATGAAGATGCTTAAGAGAATTCTGCTTGCGATATCCTGCGTCATGAGCTTTGTGCTGCTGGTCTATTTTGGCATCAGGACCTATAGCCGCTATGCCATAGGCTTCACCAAGGTATATGTTGCATCGCATCAGCTGAGCCAAAGGAAGATCTTGAATGAAGAAGACTTGTATGCGATAGAGGTGCCAAAAGATTTCATCGGTGATGATGTCTATATGGGCAAAGAAGACATTGTAGGCAAGTATGTGAAATTGTCTTATACGATACCCAAAGACAGCTTTATCTATAAAGGCGCTGTTGAAGAGGATATCAAGGATCTATCCCATACGCTGTTGAAGAAAGGCGAGGTTAATTATGATATCGACATCTCCGATATCGATATCAATAGTTCATCATTGGCTGTGAATATGCTGGTGGACTTCTACCTGACCATCAAGGACAGGGATAAGCCCATAAGCGATCTGCTCATATCTGATGCCAGGATTACAGGAATCTATGATTCTGGCGGCAAGGCTATCAGTGACTATGACTATGAAAGCAGGCCATATTCCATATCCTTTGCGGTAAGAAAGGATGATGTCATCATTTTGAACAAGGCTCTGGTCATGGGCGATCTTAGAGCCGTGGCGACTGATGGAACGTATCGTACAGATTGCCAAAGCAAGGCCAATAAGGAATCGATTCTATTTGAATACCTTGATTGATGTTAATATAAGATGGTGAAAAGAATCGTAAAGCCATTGCTTCTTGCTGCCGTCATGGCGTTCATATTCATGATGTCAGCCCAGCCTGGAGCGGTATCGCTTGATACCAGCAATTCCGTTGTCGACCTGATCTATAGGCTATACATGGCTGTAGGCAAGCTTCCGCATGACGAATTTGTGGGACGCTATCTGCCTTTTATCAGAAAGATGGCGCACTTTTGCGAATTCATGGCTATGGGCTTTCTTGCCTATCTGAATAGTGAAGAGTTTCTTCAGAAAAGAATAGTTCTTTATTCAGCATTGCTTGTGGTGATATATGCCATCAGCGATGAGATTCATCAGCTGTTTGTGGCCAACCGCTATTGCAGCGTGGGAGACATGCTTATCGACAGCATGGGCGGAATGACGGGAATTCTCTTATGTTATCTGATCGTAAGAGAATGGAGAAAAAGGCGACAATAATCCTTATGCTGCTTCTATGTGGCTGCACAAGGAAGGAAAAGATGGCCTGCATCAGGGAATATGATGATGGCTATATAGATATAGAAATAGAAGGCGAATACAATACGATAAGCAGGATTTCGGTTGTCGAGACCCTTGTTTTCCCTGAACAGATTCTGCTTGATGATGAGAAACTGAGGTTTCTTCTTGATCAGGCTGTAGAAGGCTCATATGTGGAAGGAAACCATCTGATAAGAAGCTATGAACTATGTCCTTTGGAAGATTATGACTTCAGAAGAAGCATCGATGCCTTGAGAAAGGAACGCTTCTATTGTGAATGAGATGATGCCCAGAGAGAAAGCTCTAGAGTATGGCATCTCTAGTCTAAGCGATAATGAACTGCTGGCGCTTATCGTCAAGAGCGCATATAAAGAGAAGAATGTCTTTGAGCTTGTCGATGAGATTCTTGAGCTGGCTGGAGGATTCGAGAATCTTCTTTCGCTGTGCTATGAGGAACTTGTGAACATCAAGGGCATCAAGAAGGCCAGGGCATTGGAGATAATGGCGATTCTTGAGATATCGAAAAGATTGGCCAAGGTCGATCACATCAGCGAAGAATCGCTTTCTAGGCCTGATAAGGTCGTGGAATGGATCAGATTCAATCTGGCTTATTCCGATCAGGAAGAGTTTCTTGCGGTCTTTCTCAATGCCAGAGGAAATGTGATCAAGCACGAGATACTCTTTAGGGGTTCCAAGAACTCCTCGATTGTGGCTGTGGATGAGGTATTACGTAAAGCCATCATCCTAAAAGCTTCAGCCATCATCTGTGCCCATAACCATCCAAGCGACAACTGCAGGCCTTCAACAGCGGATATTGAGCTTACCAGAAATCTCCATAAGGCTGCTTCAATGGTGGGAATACCTTTATTGGACCATCTCATCGTATCCAGATCCGACTATTTCAGTTTTAAGAATTCCGGCATGCTATAATTGGAATGATGAAAAAGATTCTGCTTTCTTTGCTGTGCATATTCTGCCTTGCTTCATGCCATGCAGGAAACAAGCTTGATGAGGCCTTTGCTGGCCTTGATATGCCTACAGATGTTCGCCAGAACAACCATACTGCCTTTTATGACTACTATCTTCCTAGCGATATGGAGGAGATGGATGTCAATAGGGTTGCTGGCGTCTTTTCCTATCAGCAGTCCAAGATCGTCATGAATCTTAATGTCAGCGCTATCGTAAATGACAGATACTATTCTGAAGCCTTTGCCGATAGCGGATTCTTCGATAAGGATCGTCTATACTATCAGAATGATGGAACCTTCATCGATCTCGAGAATAATGAAAGAGAATATCATTTTAGGGTCTATTCCTATGATGAGTGCTATATAGCCTATCTTGAATGCATGAACGTCAATATCTATGGCTACGCCAATCCTGACGAGCTTTTTGATGTCACAAAGAAGATGCTTGTGATGGCCAGGAATGTGACGGTCAGATATGAGGATGTAATCTCCAAGTATTCAGCCAAAGAAGTCATCGATTACCAGAAGAAGCAGCTTGATCTTTTCAGCTACAATCTTCCTGTCAATGGACTGATCGATGAGCTTCTGCTTGAGGATGCTGCAGAAGAAGATAACAGCACTGAAGAATAGGGTTTTGGTGTAGAATTAACTAAAGAGGTCAAAGATGAACGATTTGAAGAAAATATTCACGGATATCCTGTTCGAGCCTGAAGAGAAGGTAGAGCTGGAGGAGATCATCAAGGAAAAGAATAAGAAGGAAACTGCAGGAAAGTCTGACAGATCTCCTTTCAAGGCCAGCGAGATCCTATATCGCAAAAGCGGCACAGCCTTCATCAACTATGATGAGAAAAAAAGCGCAAGCGATACGATCGATTCATCTTTGGATGATGGCGAATATGAATTCTCGGCCAACATTTCGCCTATGTATGGCGTGATAAACGATGGCGAGAAGAAGAGCCAGGAAAAGGCTGAAGTGAATGAGAAACTGGTAAAAAGGCCAGCCAACGACTATCTTGATATCGTTCCTTCGCCTATATATGGATATGGCTACAAGGAAGATAATGAAACCGAGTTCCCTGAATATGAGGAAGCTTCAGAAAAGATAGAGAACGATGTCATGGAAGAAGATGACGAAGAAGAGATCCATCGCATCTTTTCAGATAGCGATGATGATCATTCACGTACAGAGAAAACTGGAGACATCAGCCTTTTCGATATCTTCGGGGATGAAGAGTGATGTTCTATTTCATTGGAATAAAAGGAACAGGAATGGCCTCTTTGGCCACTATGCTTCATGATCTGGGCAACGAGGTATGCGGCTCTGATCTTGAGAAACATTTCTTTACGGAAGATCCTTTGGTTGAAAGGGGCATAGCGATATATCCGTTCAATCCTGACAATATCAAAGACAACTATACCGTCATCATCGGCAATGCTTTTTTGGAGGACTTTCCGGAAGTCGTTGCCGCCAGAAGCAACAAGACCTGCACCTGCTATCGCTATCATGAATATCTCGGCAAGCTGATGGAGGATTACAAGACCATCTCGATCTGTGGCTCTCATGGCAAGACCACAACCACGACTTTGGCTAAGACTGTCTTCTCGAAGTTCAGGAAGACTGGCTATCTTATCGGTGATGGTGAAGGCTATCTTGAAAAGGACAGCGAATATCTATGCGCTGAATCATGCGAATTCCGTCGTCATTTCTTGGCTTATCATCCTGATTATGCGATCATCACCAATATCGAGATCGATCATGTCGACTATTTCAGAGATGAGGATGATTATTTCGATGCCTATCAGGAGTTTGTCGGAAACGTCAAGAAAGCCGTGTTCTATTATGGCGACGATCCTTGGTGCAAGAAACTGCAGTTCGGCATCGAGAACTATTCATTCGGCTTTGATTCTTGCAATGACTACTATATTGAGAATCTGACAAACGACAGCAGATCGACATCCTTCGATCTGATGCATAAAGGAGAGAAACTCTATAGATATGATGTTCCTTTTGTGGGCGATCATATGATCATCGATATCTTGGGTGTCCTTTCTTTGAGCGAGTATATGGGCTTTGACCATAAGATGGTCGAAGAGGCCATCCATGAATATGTCGGTCCAAAACGTCGATATGTCGTGGAGGAATACAAGGATACCATCTTCGTTGATGACTATGCCCATCATCCTACAGAAGTGAAAGTGACGATCGAAGCTTCGCGCAAGCGCTATCCGGATAGAGAAATCGTCGCAATCTTCAAGCCACATCGTGCTTCAAGAGTCTTGTATTTTGCTGAACAGTTCAAAGAGGCTCTGGAACTGGCTGATAAGGTCTATCTGCTGGATTTCACTTCCATTGATGATAAGCAGGATGGAACGGATATCGACATCAGCTATCTTGCCAAGATGATCGATGGTTCTGTGATTTTGCCGGAGAATGATGAAGGAGCCATGATGTTGACAAAGCATCACGGTTCATGTCTGGTCTTCATGTCCAGCAAGGATATCTACAACATAGCTGAAAAGGTCAAAGAAGCACTTTGATCTTTTTTTGTAAGTGCATACATTTTCATTGAAAAAATTTTCATTTTTGATAGAATACATATGAGGATGGTGAAACTATGGATGCTTTTATAACGTCATTTCATGATTTGTGCAATCAGTTTATGCCTATACTAGGTGCTGCCGTGTTGGTTGCGCTGTTGGTGCTTCTGATCAAGATCATAAAGCTGGTTGATGATGCTGATGTTACATTGTATAAATCACACGGAACAATCGATCTGGTAGACAAATCGATTGAGAAGATGCAGACTCCTTTGGATACTGTCGTAAAGGTATCGGAAACAGTCGATAAGGCCCATGATGCGACTGTAGCTGCTGTGGCTGATGCCAAGGAATTTGTCGTAAAGAATGTCGGAGAAATAAAGGAAAAGGTTTCGGAGATCATATCAAGCAAGGATGTTGAGAAGCTTGAGGAACTGAAGGAACCTAGTCCTGAGGACATAATAGAGGGATAGAACATGAACGAAACGTATGAATTGGATGCAAGAATCAATGGGGTAATCGAGGATCTGCGTGCTAAGGCTGCAGATATCTGCAAATATGCCACATATGCAGAAGAGGGATGCAAGGACAAGGTCAATGAGATAAGAGACAAGGCCCTTGATATCTTGAATAAGGCTGCAAACAAGGCGGTAAGCGCCTATAAGGAAGTCGGCGATGAAGAAGAGATGGCCAAGATAATTGCGGTCGTTTCGCAGAAGTCGCAGGATCTGCACGATGGCGCAATAAAGAAGATCATGAAGATCATGGAAGAAAGCATGACTGATGAGATGTCGATCAAGGAAGAGGTTCAAAGCGTCGAAAAGAAGAATGGACTTGATGAGCTTCTTAAGGAAATCGATAAGGAGAGAAACGAAGAGATGGCGGAAAGCGAATTCTCGAAGAAAGCTTTGGAGGTATTGAAGGGTCTTCTTGACGCGGAGGTCAATCAGCAATGAAGAAAGTCACTATCTACGAAGTAGCGAAAGAGGCTGATGTTTCGCTCGCTACCGTATCACGTGTAATAAATGGCTCAAGCGCCGTCAAGGAAGACACCAAGAAAAGGGTAGAAGATGCCATAAACAAGCTGGGCTATCGTCCAAATGCGATTGCACAGGGATTGGCTCTGTCGCGCACAACGACAGTGGGCCTCATCATTCCGGCACCGCTCATCACCTTTTCGGGAAGAGTGATCAATGGCCTGTGCGATGTAGCTAAGATCTATGACTATTCGGTGTATCTGCATACCATCACTGAGGGCGTAACAGACATCAAGGAAATCATCGATGAGGTCATCAAGGCCAGAGTCGATGGCGTAATCATCTATGCTGATAAGGTACTGGATGAATCATTGAGCCTTCTTGAAGAATATTCGATTCCGATTGTAGTGATGGGAAACAAGATATCTTCCGACAATATCTGCTCTGTCTACATGGATTATGAAAGAGCGATTTGCGATCTATGCAATGACCGTCTGGACAAGGGCATAAGCGATATTGCCATCCTTGAGGACCACCGCAATGAGGTTGTGTCTGAACAGATGCTTAGAGGCGCAAAAGAAGCCTATAGGCAGCACAATATGGAATATGAAGGATTCATCAAGGTATCCAAGGATAACCGTTCGACCTTCAAGTTCCTTAAATCATATTTCAAGACGCATAAGCATGAGGTGTTTGTTGCCAACAGAGATTCGCAAGCTCTGGCAGCACTCAATGCCGCAACCGAACATGGTACCCATATCCCTGAAGATATGGAGCTTGTGTGCATGAACGAAAGCAAATATACATCTTCCGTACGTCCGGAAATCAGCTCGTTTGTAGTGCCTTACTATGACTTGGGCGCTGTTTCCATGAGACTGATGACAAAGATGCTGAAGGAAGAGGAAGTAGAAGAGAAAGAGAAGTGTCTGGATATACTCTATTCGCCAAAAGACACGACAAGGAACTAGAAAATGGGAATATATGAAGAACTGCAGTGGCGTGGACTCATCAAGGATGAATCATCGCCAGAAATAAGAGATCTGCTTAACAAAGGCGGATTGACATTCTATATCGGCACCGATCCTACAGGCGATTCGATGCATATAGGACATTTTTCGTCATTTCTGATCAGCAAGCGTCTGAAGGATGCTGGACATAATCCGATCCTGCTTGTCGGTGGAGGGACCGGACTTATCGGTGATCCTAAGCCAGATGCCGAAAGGCCAATGATCACAAGGGAAGAGGTAGACCATAACTTTCAGTGCCTCAAGAAGCAGGCTGAAGACATCTTCGGCTTTGAGGTTGTCAACAACTATGATTGGCTGAAGGATTTCACCTATATCGACTGGCTCAGGGATGTCGGCAAGTATTTCAATATCGGCTATATGCTGAACAAGGACATCGTCAGAAGAAGACTTGATGAAGGCATTACCTATACCGAATTCTCTTACATGACCATGCAGGCTTATGATTTCATGTATCTGCATCAGCATAAGGGCGTCAATATGCAGGTAGCTGGCCAGGACCAGTGGGGCAACATCACTGCCGGCATCGAGCTCACCAGAAAGAAGCTTGGCGAAGAGGTATATGGCTTCACCATGCCTCTATTGACCAAATCCGATGGCCAGAAGTTCGGCAAAACCAATGGCAAGGCCATCTGGCTTGACATAAACAAGACCTCTGCCTATGAGATGTATCAGTTCTTCATCAACTCTGAAGACGATAAGGTCATCGATTATCTTAAGTTCTTGACCTTCCTGCCTAAGGAAGAGATCGAAAGGCTTGAGGCGTCCAACAAGGAACATCCAGAATACCGTGAAGCACATAAGGCTTTGGCTAGGGAAGTAATAACCTTCCTGCATGGTGAAGACGCCTTCAATTCGGCTGTCAAGATTGCGGATACCTTCTTCAAGGGCAACCTCAAGGATCTTACATATGATGAGCTCAAGCAGGGAACATCAGATCTGGCAAGAAACAAGATCGAAGATGGTTCTGCTTTGATCCCTACATTGGTTAACCTTGGCATATGCAAATCAAACCGTGAAGCCCGCGATCTGATCAGTGGTTCTTCGATATCCGTAAATGGCGAAAAGGTCACTGACCTCAATTTCGTTCTCAATAAGGCTGATGCGTTCAACAATGAACTCACCATCATCAAAAAAGGCAAGAAGTTCTATTATGCAGTTGAATTCTAGAATCAAAGCGCTTATTTCGATATTCCTTCTTTTCTGTCTTTGCGCATGCGATACGAACGTTCTTGGCAGCAAAGACAGCAGTAGCCACTACAGCGATCTTATCGAACTTGTCAGCGGCTACAGCAATTTTGTCAAGTCATCAGAGTACTTTGATATCGCCGCCGATGTAGCCAAGATTGATGAAGGCTATCGCTACTATGTGACGATCGACAATCCGCACTATGCGATGTATGATATCGAAGCCATCGCCATCGAATCAGGCGTCGACTATTCTGATAATATGGCCGCCAACGCCGGCGTTTTTGAGGATATCGAATATCATATGGTTCCTAACCAATTCAATGCTTCAAAAGGCTATGTAGAAGGGCTTGTCATATCGGGGCTTTCATCATCGCCAAACATCACATTGTATGTGCTTGTTCAGTGGAAGAACGAAGACTTCTCAAACACACGCCGCGAATTCATTCAGCTTGATGCGGCTTATGAGGGATAGCGATGGACAACGGAAAGATGAAACAATCATTACTCATGGGAGCTCTGACGAGCTCTTTTGGAATTTTTGTTTCTAAGCTGCTTGGCCTTCTGTACTATTCTCCTTTGAGCTCGATTGCAGGCGAGGAGAACATGACCTTCTATTCGATTGTCTATACCTACTATGATCTGCTTCTGCAGGTATCATCAGCCGGCATTCCTTTTGCGATTGCAGCCTTGGTATCGAAATATATGGCCAAGAAGGACTATAGGACCGTATTGCTGGTGAAGAAGCTTGGCACATCGATCGTCATGGCCCTTTCGGTATTTGTGGGACTGATCTTCATATTGCTGGCATCGCCATTGTCTTATCAGTCATTGGGAGCTTCTGCTCCAGCTGAAGATATAGAGAATCTCAGACTTCTGTTCTACATCTTGACCATAGCCGTCATAGTCGTTCCGTTTCTGTCATCGATCAGAGCCTATTGCCAAGGCCTGAAGCGTCTTGATATCTATGCCAGCTCACAGGTTCTGGAACAGTTTGTCAGAGTATTCTCGATCATCATCTTCTCTTGGCTTTTCGTCAAGATACTGAAGATGCACAATATCTGGGCTATCTATGTTGCTGTTGCCGCTGCATCTCTTGGCGCTATCGTAGCCTTATCGTTCACCAAATTCATGGGTCATAAGGATGAGCAGCGTGTCGAAGATCTGGCTGCCATTGCTGAAGGTGATTGCCTCTACACCAAGAAAGAGATTATCATCGAGATCTTGACGATCGGCATACCATATCTGATCTTCTCGTTCCTGGGTTCAGCTGGTCCGCTTGTCAATACAACCTTCTTCATGGACTATATGACCAAGATAAATGGTCCTGGAATCTATGAAAGCGCCAAGCTTTCATCCGGCATTCTGCAGGCAAACTGCGCAAAGCTTGCCAATATTCCTTCAGTATTGGCCTTGGGCTTTGGCTCAGGCATGGTTCCGTATCTTTCGGAAGCTCTTGAAGATAGCGACAATCATCTCATCACCAGATATATCAACCAGATACTGGATACCTGTACCTTCATTCTTGTGCCGATGATGATCATCTTTATCTTCTTTGCGAAGGACATCTATTTCATCATGTATGGCTCTACAAACCTTGAGTTGGGCAGCAGGCTGTTTGCTGTAAGCAACATCCAGACTTTCTTGGGCACCATTGCACCTGTCTTCTCGACCATCATGATGTCGCTTAAGCTCAGAAGGGAAGCGATCGTCACTCTGATCATCAGTTTCATCGCTAAGCTTGTGACCTTCTTTCCACTGGTCAGACTATATGGAACATATGGAATGATCTATTCGTCAGGCATCTACTATCTTCTGCAGATACTGATCTATTTCTATTTCTTGCGCATCAATTTCGGCACCGATGTCAAAGGCGCATCAAAGAGGCTGATACTGATTACGTTGTGTTCATTGATTATGGTAGTTCCTGCCTATGTTTTGAATATGATCGTTCCTTTTGCCTACAATAGCCGCCTGATGGATATCGTCAGGATGGGAATGCTTGGAATATTCATGCTGGCGATATACTATATGGCAAGCATCCTGTTTGGCCTGATCCAGAAGATCTTCGAAATAAAAGAGCCTAGCATCAAGGCTCTAATCCGCAAATTTCGTTCTTAGAAAATCGATCACTTCTTCGATCAGCTTCGGTGGAGTCGAGGCTCCAGCCGTAACATATATCTTTTCGGTATTCTTCAGATCCTTGGCGTCGATATCCTGATAGCTCTGGATGAGGAATACTTTTTTTATGCCCTTGCTTAGGGCAATATCGACAAGCTTGGAGGTGTTGTTGGATTTCTGGTCACCGACCACATACAGCAGATCACAGTCGTTCAGCTCGCTGATGGCGTTCTGCCTTGATGATGTGGCATTGCATATCTCTTTTTCGATCAGCAGGGCAGGATACTTCTTCTTGGCTTTATCGATGAGATCCTTGAGTTCAAGATATGACATGGTTGTCTGATTGGTCATGAAGATCTTATCGTTGTCTATCGATAGGCTTTCAAGATCGCTTTCGCAGGATATCAGGTGAATCTTTTCCGAAATGGAAAGGACCGCTTCAGCTTCGGGATGCCTTTTCTTGCCGAAGTAGATGACATCATATCCCTTGCTTAGATATTCCTTGATGATGTCCTGTGTCTTGAGCACATCGACGCATGTTGCATCTACATATCTTAATCCTTTGCGGATGGCTTTTTTCTTGATTTCATCGCTGATGCCATGGGCTGTAAAGATGACAATGCCTTCATCGATATCGTCGAGCAGCTCGCTTTTGCTTCTGATGGAATCATCAAGAGTGATGATGCCTAGGCCTTCAAGTTCCTCTGAGACAAAGGCATTGTGCACCAGCATGCCCAGCACATAGATCTTGTCGTCGGGATGCTCGGCTCTGGTCTTCTTGGCAAGCTTTATGGCATTTATGACGCCTTTGCAGTATCCGCTTGGAACAACTTTCTTAATTTCCATAAGTTCATTATACATTATGTTAAAATAGTCCTGTATGAATAAGAATCTTAAGGAAACTACTCGCCAGTTCATTGAACTGAATGGCTTTGATGAGCTTACAGCAGTACAGAACGAAGTACTGAAATATGCTTCAACGCATAAAGACGTGATTGCGCTTTCCAAGACCGGAACAGGCAAGACGCATGCCTACCTTATTCCTGTAATGGAGATGATAAACCCATTGTCGGACAAGACCCAGGTCGTCATTTCCTTGCCTACAAGAGAGCTGGCCTATCAGGTATACCAGAACTGCAAGGTTATGAACGAGGTCTACAAGGACCTGCGCATCCAGCTGCTTTCTGGCGGCATCGACAAGAAGAAGAGCGCCGAGAAACTCGACAAGACTCCACATATCGTCATCGGCACGCCAGGCAGAATCAAAGACCTGTTCCTTTCTAACGACCTCCGTGTCGATTTTGTGCAGATGTTTGTCATCGATGAGGCAGATATGACTCTGGAATACGGCTTCCTGGAGGATATTGATATTGTCTTCTCCAGAATGGTGAAGGATCCTCAGGTTCTCTGCTTCTCTGCCACCTTCCCAGAAGAACTGGCGGTTTTCGTCAAGAAATATCTGAACAACCCTAAGACCATCAAGGTTGAAGACAAGAAGAGAGACCCACGCATTCGTCATGTCCTTGTCAACTGTAAGCACAAGGAATACAAGGAAGCGCTCTATGATATCCTGGGTGGCTTCAAGCCATATGTATGCTTGATCTTCGCCAATAGTCGAGATGAGGCCGATGAAGCCTATGAATACCTGAGCGAAAAGGGCATCAAAGCTTTGCTGCTGCATGGTGGACTAGATTCAAGAACCCGCCAGAAGGCCATCAAGGACCTTCAGGCCAAGAAATATACCTATGTCATCGCATCCGATGTGGCATCACGCGGCATCGATATCGATGGCATCAGCCATGTCGTATCGATGGGCTTGCCTCAGGAACTCCATTTCTATATGCATCGTGCTGGCCGTACCGGACGAAACCAGAAGGATGGAACATGCTACCTGCTGTATAAGGAAAGTGATCTGCCAAACATCAGACTTCTGAACAAGAAAGGCATCAACTTCACCGCTAAAGAATTCAAGCGTGGCGTATGGAAGGAAGCCAACAATCCTACCAAGAAGAAGCAGATAAAGGTTGATCTTGAGGACAAGGAGATCATCAAGACTCTCTATCGCAAGAACGAAAAGGTCAAGCCAAACTACAAGAAGAAGAAGAATGAAGAGCTTGAAAGAATCAAGCGCAAGAAGAGAAGAGAATTCATTCAGGCCAAGATAAAAGAAGAAAGAAAAGAAAGATACAAGCAGAAGCAACGCGAAAAATATGATTAAAGTCGGTTTCGTCTCTTTGGGCTGTGCCAAGAATCTTGTCGATAGCGAAAACATCATCGGATTGTTCGATGACCCGTTTTTTGCGTACGAAAGTGATCTCAGAAGATGCGATGCCATTGTGATCAATACCTGCGGATTCATCTTGAGCGCCAAGGAGGAAGCAATCGATACCATTCTGGAGATTGCCGAATACAAGGAAGATAGGCTCAAGAAATTGATTGTGACAGGCTGTTTTGTGCAGCGCTATTTTGAGGATTGCCTCAAGGAATTCCCGGAAGTAGACCTCTTTGTGAAGATCGAAGATTATCATCTGCTTCCTGAGATGCTTTCAAAGCTTTTTGACCACAGATTCATTCATGCCTATGGCAAGAACCGCAAACTGGCCAACAGTTCATATACAGCCTATCTGAAGATTTCCGATGGCTGCGACAATCGCTGTGCCTATTGTGCCATCCCTTTGATCAGAGGCAATTGCCGCTCATATACAATCGAGGATAATGTTGAAGAGGCCAGACGCCTTCTTGAACTTGGCGTCAAGGAACTCAACGTAGTAGCTCAGGATACGACATACTATGGCCATGACCTATATGGCCATTTTGCCCTTAAGGATCTGATCAGAGAACTGGATAAGCTTGACTTCACCTGGATCAGAATTCTCTATATGTATCCTGATGAGATTGAAGAAGAATTGCTTGTGGCGATGAAGGAATGCAAGAGAGTGATTCCATATTTCGATATCCCTGTTCAGTACGGCAATGATAGGATACTTGAATATATGAACAGAAGGGGAAGCGTCAAGCTGATCAAGGAAAAGATTGACATGATCAGAAGCTATTTCCCTGATGCAGTCATCAGGACAACCATGATTGTGGGTTTTCCGTATGAGAACGAAGAAACCTTCAATGATACTCTTGAGTTTGTGAAGGACATCAGGTTCGATTCCTTGGGCGCCTTTACTTTCTCCAACGAAGAAGATACCAAGGCCTATGAAATGGATGAGCAGGTTGATGAAAAGGATAAGGACATAAGGTATGGTCAGCTGATGGAAGTGCAGCAGGCCATAGCCAAAGAAAAGAATGAGGAGCGGATTGGCAAGACATACAAGACGCTTATCGAAAGGCACGAAGAACTCTTTGGAAGATTTGTCGGACGTACCTATATGTCGGCACCGGATGGCATTGATGGAGTGGTATACATCAAGGATGATGAAGATCTGAAGATCGGAGAATTCTATGATGCAGAGATTACAGGATGCAAGGATTATGACTTGCTTGGTATAATTAAGAAAAACGAGGAATAATTTATGAAATACTATGTAGGAATTGATTTGGGCGGCACTAACGTCCGCATCTGCAAGGTTGATGAGGAAGGAAAGATTGTTCAGGACGTCATTTCTGAATCGCATGGTCTGGAAGGACCTGAGATCATCGAGAAGAATATCCTGAATCTTCTGGAACAGTTCGATCTGAGTGATGTCTCAGGCATCGGTCTGGCCATTCCTGGACCTGTAGATGGACAAAGGAATGTCATCAGCCAGGCTACCAACATTCCAGGCTGCGAAGACTATCCATTTGCGGACAATATGGAAAAGAAGACCGGCGTCAAGGTCTATCTTGACAATGATGC
The DNA here is from genome assembly GCA_937919165.1 of uncultured Bacillota bacterium. Taxonomy (GTDB): domain Bacteria; phylum Bacillota_I; class Bacilli_A; order Erysipelotrichales; family Erysipelotrichaceae; genus Colivicinus. Next base: position 19,969 of record CALFPO010000080.1, read on the forward strand.
CAATGTGGCAGGCCTGGCAGAAGCGGTGTTGGGAGCAGGAAAGGGCTACAACAGCATCTACTTCCTTACCCATTCGACCGGTATCGGCGGAGCTTTGGTCATCAATGGCAAGGTTATTTCAGGACACAAGGGATACGCTGGCGAAGTAGCCAATGTCATCGTTGATCCAGAGGCCAAGCAATATGACCACTACAAGCATCTGAACAAAGGCGGCGTTGAATCGGTTGCTTCAGGCATTGCGCTTTCCCTTATCGGCAAGGAGAAGATCGGCGAAGAGGCCGACACCGCCAGAAAGCTGTTTGAGCTGGCTAGAAAGGGCGATGAAAGAGCATTGCCTATCATCGACAAGATGGCCAAGGACTTTGCGACCTGTCTGGCAGATATCGCTGCCATCTGCGCACCTGATGCGTTTGTCATAGGCGGAGGATGTTCTCATTCATCTGATGTCTATTTCGATCTTCTGAAGAAATACTATCTGAGCATGGCTCATCCAGGAATGAGGGATGTACCGATATTGAAGGCCAGCCTGTCTGAACCAGGTGTTCTGGGTGCGGCCATGATGGCAAGATCGCGTGAGGAATAAACCATGAAATATCAGGAATTGCGCAATTACATCATTGAGGGCAAAGCTGATGAAGCAATCGCCAATGTCATCTGCAGCAATGATGTCGAAGAGGAGAAGAAGAGATATCTGAAGCTTCTTGATGATGCTGTAGAGCTTTATGGCGATGGCGAGTATCGTTTCATATCTTCGCCAGGAAGAAGCGAAATCGGCGGAAACCATACCGACCATCAGCATGGCCATGTCGTGGCAGCTGGACTGAATATCGACAATCTTTGTGTCGCTAAACGCAATGGTGACATGATCGTCAACTACAAGGATCCAAAATTCAATCTTTATCCAGTCGATCTCAATGATCTGAGTGCTCATGAAGATGAGATAAACAGTGGCAGATCGCTTATCAGGGGCATAGCTGGACTATGCAAGGAAAGAGGCTATGAGATTGGTGGTTTCGATTGCCTATGCGATTCCAGAGTCCTGACCGGTTCAGGAATATCTTCGAGTGCCTGCTTTGAGGTCATGCTTGCACAGGTCATCAACGTTCTCTATAACGACGAGAAGATCGACAAGGTGACAAAAGCCATTGTTGGCCAGAAGGCTGAGAATATCTATTATGGCAAGCCAAGCGGACTGCTTGACCAGATGGCCATCTCTTGTGGAGGATTCACAACCATCGATTTCAAGGATCCTTCAGATCCTGTGATCGAATCGCTGGAGTTCTCATTCAACGACTATGGCTATGAACTGGTGCTGGTCAATACCAAGGGCGACCATTCTGACCTGTCCCATGAATATGCAGCTGTACCTAGCGAAATGAAGGAAGTTGCCCATTGCCTGAATGTCGAGTATCTGGCTGATTCCAGCAAGGAAGAGTTCATGAAGAATCTGAAGACAATCAGGGAAACCGTCAAGAACGATAGAGGCATCCTTAGGGCCTTCCATTTCTTTAATGAGGATGCTAGAGCAATAGAGGAAAGGGAAGCCATCAAGGCAAAGGATATCGATAGGCTATTGAAGCTCATCAGAGAATCTGGCAGATCATCATATGAATATCTGCAGAATGTCTATCCTGCAAGCAGACCTTCAAGCCAGTCTTTGGCTATCGGCCTTGCCGTGGCAGATGATTTCCTGAAGGATGATGGAGCATATCGTGTCCATGGCGGCGGTTTCGAGGGAACAATACAGGCTATCGTTCCTGTCGCAAGGCTAGATGAATTCAAAGATATGATGAAGACTGTATTCGGCGATGACTGCATCCTTTCGGTAAAGGTCAGAAACGTCGGAACATGCACAGTGATATAGCAATGGAGAGAAAGAATATGCAGGAAGTATTTGATTTTCTGAAGGAATGCGGCACCTACTATCTTGCGAGCGTTGAGGATGATCAGCCAAGAGTAAGACCATTCGGCACTATCGATATGTTTGAAGGCAAACTGTATATCCAGACCGGCAAGGTCAAGAATGTATCAAAACAGCTTCATGACAACCCTAAGGCCGAGATTTGTGCCTTCAAGGATGGCAAGTGGCTAAGGATTGCCTGCAGGCTGATAGAGGACGATAGGATGGAGGCCAGGGAGCATATGTTAAAGGCCTATCCATCGCTTCAGAACATGTATAAGGCTGATGATGGAAATACCGAAGTGTTCTATATGGAAGATGCGGTTGCGGTATTCTCATCATTCACAAGCGAAGCTAAGACAATCAGATTCTGATTGTCTTTTTTTGAATGATGAATGTGGTCATAACGTCGGGCTTTTTTTACGCGATGAATAAAGCTATAATTTAGTTAGAGGTAGATATGTATCATATAAGTGATCTGAAAAGGTTTGTCCATTGTCCGTGCCTTCATTTTTATAGTAAGAGTGACGAGAGTGTCTTCAGGCCATATCTGAGATCCGATGAATCGATAAGCGATCTCATAAAGGAATATCTTGGAATCGAAGAATGCTTTGAGGGTGTCAGAAACGATGCCAGCGATAGATTCTTCAATGATATGGCAAACCATGAATGGTTCATGCATACCCGTCTGGCTGATGGCGATATGCGTGTCAACGTTCCTGTCATGCACAAGCTGGATAATGGCTTTGAGGTATATTTCATCCATTATGGGACAAAACCTAAGGAAATAGATCTTTTTGGCTATCGGGTAATGGCCGAGATAATGGATAAGCTGTCGCTATCTGTATGCAAGGCATACATCATCTATCTTGATGGCGATTATGTCAATGAGGGAAAGCTTGATGTACATAAATTATTCAAGACTACTGATACCCACAGGGACAAGGATATCCTTTCGCTGATAAGAGAAAAGAATTCCGATTATGAAAGCATAATCAACAGAATAGAAGCAACAGATCCTTCCGCAATCACTCCAATGAAAAGCAGCTATTGCCGTCTTGGCGGCCTATGCAGCCATTATCACGATTGCTTCCCTGAAGAGGAAGATGAAGACTGCGATTCCATCTTGACCTTAGTATCTTCCAGAAACAAGAATACGATGCATGAGGCAGGCATCAGGCATCTCAAAGATGCGGACCTTGACCTGATTGAAGGCAACAGAGTCCAGTATGCGCAGATCATGGCCAGCAGAAACGGCGGCCTGTTTGTCGATTCTTTGGCCTTGAAGGAATGGCTTGATGAGCTTTCGCCTAGGCCGATATCTTTCATCGATTTTGAGTGGGACAGATATCTTGTTCCAACATATTATGGCATGCATCCGCTTGATGTGGTGTGCTTCGAGTTCGCTCTATACTATATCGACGAGAATGGCAATATGGAGCATCGCACTTTTGTGGGAACCGGTGATTGCCGTAGAGAATTTGTGGAAGGATTGATCGAATATCTGCCAAAGAGCGGTCCGATATTGGCCTACAATGCTCAAGGTGCCGAATGTCTTAGACTTGAGGAGCTTAGCGAGATATTCCCTGAATATCGCTATGAGCTTCTGTCGATTGTGAGCCGTTTCGTTGACTTGGCTACGCCTTTCATTGAGGGACTTGTCTATGACATCCGCATGGAAGGCAACTATACTCTCAAGAAGCTTGTGGATATCTGCAGCGACTACAACTATAAGGACCTTGATATATATGATGGCATGGAAGCTGTATACAATTGGCGCAATATCGGAAAGACGAGCGATGATCTGGACAAGAAGATCGTCGACAATCTCAAGGAATACTGTTCGCTAGATGCCTATGGACTGTTCCTTGTATATAGATGGCTTATTGAACTCATAGTTGAGTCTAAATAGATAAAGGAGGTAATACTATGAAATTCGCAGTATATGGTGAAAACGTAACGGTCACCGAAGAGATGAGACAGCAGATTGAAGATCGCCTTTCCGGCATCAGCAAGTATGTTGTCATCAATGACGACCAGAGCGCAAAAGTTACCGTCAAAGATTATGGAGGCGCACTCAAAATTGAGGTGAATGTTCCTACGAAAGTAGGATTGCTTAGATCAGAGATCGTTCATGACGATTTCTCTGCCGGCATGGATATCGCTATCGACAAATTGGAAGACCAGATCAGAAGTGCTGCGTTCTGCAGGAAGTAGGAAACACCGATCGCGGTGATCAGAACTGCCAGAGAAGGAGCGCTGCGAAGGGGCTTATAGGCCAGCCGCTCGATGGTTATACCCAGCACGGTGCATACGAA
>CALFPO010000081.1 GCA_937919165.1 uncultured Bacillota bacterium
TGCTTGATTTTCTCATCAAAACATGGTATGATTTTTTCACTCTTTTTTGGAAATCGTGTAACATTTCCCGCACTTTAAGTCATTAATGCAAAAGAAGGGGTTACCATGTCCGAAGATAAACTGAGAGAAAGTCTTTATCAGTTGGTCTATGCGGTGCTTGATCAAGAAATAAATGAGCCGGAGGATCAGCGAGACGAAGATCTTTTTGAAGATTGTTTCCAAGTACTCGAGGCTCTTAATCGAAACGATCAAAACCGCTTGACACCGGAGGAGATTGAAAGATCGTGGCAAAAGTTTATCTCCCGTATCAGGACTGAAACCGATTCCATATAACTGTTCTTTTCAACTTACTCTCTTTTCGCTTGAATTTCTTCCTGTTGACTCAATTTGAAACATACCATAGATCACCGTCAAGGCATAGTTATCCCTTGACGGTGATTTCTGTTATTTCACGCACTTGTAGTCGTTGCTCGTCTTACCGCCGTCCGGTCTTCGGCGGTTGGTTTTCACGATATAGCCCTTCTTTTCAAGCACGTTGACGGCTCTCTGAACCGTGGAGGTGCTGATTCCACACCTCAAAGCAATGCTTTTGCGCGACGGGAAGCAACTTTCGTTGCCTCCCTGATATTTGCACAGACACGAGTACACGAGCTTCTGCGTCGGTGTCAGTTCTTCGTCATCAAACACGATCCACGGCTTCGGCATCGACAATCACTCCATCCTCGCCGAAGATGATCTCTTTCGGCTCTATTTCATCTTCATCGTACAGCTTTCCGCTTGCGTCGAAGATGATTTCTTTTTCTTTGGCTTCTTCTTGACGGTATCCGATACATGAACTGTTTCGCTTGCTTTCTTTTCGTTTTCATCATTAAGATCGATCTTAGGATCATCCTTATGGGCACTTCTTAGACATTCGTTGAGATCCTTAAGCATTAAAGCTACATTCTTGTATCTGTTTTCTGGCGATTTGGCGGTCGCCTTGATGATGATGTTCTCTACCGACTGCGGAATTCCAGGATCAAAGCTTCTTACTGAAGGAATCGTTCCTTTAACATGCTGCAAAGCAACCTGAATGGCGTTTTCAGCCTTATATGGAACATCGCCTGTAAGTAGTTCAAAGAATACGATACCCAAAGAATAGATATCCGATTGCATGGATGCCTGTTCGCCTTTAGTAAGCTCTGGTGCAAGGTAATGCACAGAGCCCAATATTGAATCCTTATGTGTAATCGATATTGCGCCATTTGCCAAAGCAATGCCAAAATCAGCCATCTTTACTGTTCCGTCATCCTTTATGAGAACGTTCTGTGTCTTGACATCTCTATGGATTATTCCTTTGCGATGCGCTTCCATCAAAGCGCCTGCAAGCTGCTTCATCACCCACACAGACTCTTTATATGGAATAGCTCCTCTTTTTCTTATCAGCTGCTTTAGGGTATAACCTTTCACATATTCCATGACGATATAGTGCTTATCGCCATCATCCCCAACATCATAGACATCAACGATATTCGGATGCGAAAGCTGCGTAGATGCACCTGCTTCTCGCTTGAATCGCTCTAGGGCAATAGGATCATCAGCCATCTCTGATTTGAGAACCTTTATCGCAACTTCACGATTGAGAATCGTATCCCAAGCCAGATACACATCAGCCATTCCGCCCTTGCCGATCAGTTTCCTAACTTCATAACGTTTTCCTATATACTCAGACATTTTCATCATTTCGGATAAGAATAATGGTTACATTATCATATCCGCCTTTCAGCAATGATAGATCCTTCAGATCTTCGCATTTCTCGGCAATGCTTCTTTCATCATCATAGATGATGTCGCTTATCTCATCTTCGCTCATATATCCATATAGTCCATCAGAACAGATCAGATAATATTCATAATCATCAACATCGAAAACATCGGCAGCTACTTCATCATAGATGCCGATAGCCTTTACAAGATAATGCCTTTTAGGGTGGTTGATCGATTCCTCATAGCTTATCTGTCCTGTGGCAAGAAGATGATTCACCAACGTGTGATCATATGTAAGCTGATGCATGTTCTTGCCTTCAATGCCATATACTCTAGAATCGCCCACATTAAGTGCAATCTTGCCATGCTTGCATATGAACAAACCAGTCAAGGTAGTTCCCATTCCTTCATAATCTTTGACGCTTCTAGATAACCTATAGACTTTCTTGTTTACGGTTTCTACATGATATTCAACGAAAGCCTTCGCAGATTCAAGATCAGAAAAAGGTCCAGAGTTCCTGAATGCCTCCTCAAAATACTTGATCGTTTCACCGCTGGCTACTTCTCCAGCTTTCCCTCCGCCGATTCCATCGCTTACCAATGCCAAAAAATCGCCATATTCATTGCTTATGGCAAGGAAAGAATCCTGGTTCTTTTCACGTATTAGACCTATGTCTGTAATGCAAGAGTATTCCATACTATTTCATTATACTATGATTGGCTCTAAGTTGACCGCATGCCGCATCGATGTCATCGCCTTTTTTCTGGCGAAGCGTTACTGCAACACCATTTTTCTTCAGCATGTCATAGAATCTTAGCGCATTCTCAGCGCTTGTAGTTTCATATTCGTTCTCTTTTACTTCATTGTAAGGAATGAGATTGATATACGCATTAAGGCCACTTAGAAGATTCTTGATTTCATCGGCCTCTTTCTTGGAATCGTTGACACCTTTAAGAAGCAGATATTCAAAGGTGAGACGACGATTGTTCAAGCCCGAATAGGTCTTCAAAGCATCAAAGAGCTTTTCAAGATTGTAGGCCTTGTTTATCGGCATAAGTCTGTTTCTTAGCTCATCATTTGGCGCATGAAGCGAAATGGCAAGATTATATTGCAGATTCTCTTTCGCAAATCTTTCGATTCCAGGCACTACTCCGCAAGTTGATATCGATATATGTCTTGCGCCTATTTCCATGCCATAAGGAGAATTGATGATGCTCATGGCTTTCATGACGTTGTCATAGTTGTCAAACGGCTCGCCTGTTCCCATTACCACGATATTTCCCAAACGATCACCACTCTCATCCAGCACTTTCTGGATCATCAAAGCCTGAAGAACTATCTCTCCTGCACTAAGGTCTCTTTGTTTCTTTAGAAGGCCGGAAGCACAGAAACTGCATCCCATATTGCAGCCAACCTGCGATGAAAGACAGGCCGAAAAGCCATAATCAAAGACCATCAGAACCGACTCAACCAATGATCCATCATTCATCTCAAACAGGAATTTCTGAGTTCCATCCTTCGATATCTGTCTATCGACAACCTTAAGCGGACTAATGTCAAAATCTTCAGCAAGCTTCTTCTGCAGATCTTTGGATATATCGCTCATCTTCTCGAAACCATCTACTCTTTTCTCATAGAGCCACTTCATGATCTGCTTTGCCCTGAATGGCTTCAAGCCAAGACCAGCAAGATAGTTTTCGAAATCGTTCAGATTGTAATCATAGATATTGATCATCGTTTACCTTCTTCAGGGCTGCATAGTAGAAACAATCGCCCATATCATTTATTATCGTATCTTCTTCCATAAGAACATATTCATCATGTTTCTTTAGGAAAGCTAGTATCTGTCTTTCATTCTCTTTCTTGTTTAACGTGCATGTAGAATAAAGCATAATTCCATCAACCTTCAGAAGTCTGGAATTATTTTCCAAAAGACCAGCCTGCAGCTTCTGAAGTTCATCAAGGCTTTCGCTTGTTATGTGGAATTTAAGATCTGGCTTTCTGCCAATGACGCCAAGACCAGAACATGGAACATCAAGCATGATTCTATCGAACTTCATATCGAAGTTCTTATACAGTTCAAGGCCATCGCATATGCTGTAATGGATTCCTTCATATCCAAGCTTATCCGCCATCTTTTCGATCAGTTTCACGCGATGTTCATGGATATCATTGCTGAAGGCATCGCTTGGATCGATGACATCCAGACAATTGAAAAGCTTCGATCCTGGTGCTGAACATACATCCAGCAAACTATTGCCCTTTTCAAGCGATAAATGTTGCCATAGGCATGAGCTGTTGTAATCCTGCACATAGAAATAGCCATTTCTATACAATGATGTATTCAGAAGATTGAAGCTGCTTATGAACATATAATCATCGATCTTTCTGATTTCAAGACCCTTGAGGTCTTCGTATGAACACTTCTTTCTGTTTAGATGATAATAGGTTTCAGGAACCTTGCTGAAAACTGAAATGATCCTTTCGATATCATCGCCATACTGCGCCTTCAGAAGATCATATATCCATTCAGGCAGATTTGCTTTGATGCTTTCCTTATCAGGCTGCTTGAATTGCGATGCTTTCCTTAGTATCGCATTGATGAAATTCCTGTCATATTGGTTTTTGGCAAGACCTACATATTCGTTATTTACGGCATAGTCCTTCTCCGAAAGATAGAATCTCTCAAATAATGCCATGCATAATATGAGTCTATTCCTCAAGGAAACATTCTTGATATCTTCAAGCTGATAGTTAAGAATCTCATAGTTTCTCAATACTCCATTTACAAGATTGGTCGCAAAAGGCCGTTGAATCTTATCCAGTTCATTCAGTTTCTTGCGCATCAAAAGATTGGAATAAGACTCATCCTTGATGGTTTTATGCAGTATTTCTAAAGCAGTCTCTCTAGCGTTCATTCAAGATATAATGGATCGATATCAACACGTATCTTTGACATGTTTCTTTCCTTAAGATACTCATCAATTATACTATGCAAGTCATTCAGCATGCTCAAGAGATTTGGGTCATTGATAAGTATCCTTTTTCTCAGCATCTTCTTGATTTTTGGAAGATCATAAGGCCTATACATCTTGTATGGAAGAATTCTTAGCTTATCGCTTAGATAATCAGTCGATTCTTCAAGCCTTTTCTCATTCATGTCTACCACCATGATTTCGATAAGATGCGAATATGGCGGATAGGATGTCTTGTTGCGGTAATTCATCTCAATATTGTAGAAATAGCCATAATCCTGATTCATGACAGCCTTTATCGCGTAATGGTCTACATTAAAGGCCTGTATGATGACCTTCCCTGGCGTATCAGCCCTTCCCGATCTTCCTGATGCCTGCATAAGCAGATCGAAAGTCATCTTGGCCGAATTGTAGTCCTGGTGCATAAGGCCTGCATCAGCATTCAGTATGCCTACCAAAGTGACATCAGGATAGTCCAGACCCTTGGCAATCATCTGTGTGCCGATCAGAATATCGATCTCATGATTGCCGAAACGCGAAAGAATCTCTTCATGGGCACCTTTCTTGGTGACGTTGTCTCGATCCATTCTTTCGATGATGGCCTCTGGAAATAGCTTATGCAGTTCTTCTTCTACCTTCTTTGTGCCGAAGCCATAGAAAACAAGCGACTGTTCATTGCAGTTAGGACAATACTTTGGAATATGATATGTTCTTGAACACTGATGGCATTTCAGGATGTTCTCATCTTTGTGATAGTTTAGAGGAGTATCGCAATCCTTGCACATGAGAGTCGTTCCGCAGCTTCCGCATTTTACGATTGGTGAATAGCCACGTCTATTAAGCAGAATGATTATCTGCTTATGCTTATCTAGAGTCATTTCCATCTCGTCATACAGAGGTTTTGATATTATGTATGAATTATGGCTTCTTATCTGTTTTGTCAGATCTACTATCTGTATCTCAGGCATCTTCAGGTTGATGCGATTCTTTAGCTGCAGCAATTGATAATCACCCTTCAAGGCGTGAGAATATGAATCAAGCGATGGCGTAGCCGATGCTAGAAGCACCTTGGCATTATTGCTTATGGCTCTTTTGAATGCCACATTCTTGACATGATAGGAAGGGATACTGTCTTGCTTATACGAGGAATCATGTTCCTCATCGATGATAATCAGACCAAGATTGCTGAAAGGCAGAAAGATTGAGCTCCTTGTGCCAACGGCAATCTTTACCTCACCTTTCTTTACCCTTTTATACTGTTCATATCTTTCCTGGTCAGATAGTTCTGAATGATAGAATATCACATCATCGAATCTCTCCTTGACCCTTTGAATCATCTGCGGAGTCAAAGATATTTCAGGCACAAGTATAAGAACCTCTTTTCCTAAAGACAGATAATGTCTGGCTAGATGAAGATAGACTTCGGTCTTACCTGAACCTGTCACGCCGAATAGAAGCGATACCATCTTTTCCGTATTGATTATTGAATCATATGCCAAAGTCTGCTCGTCGGTCATCTTCTTGAAGGCAACTTCAGGTATTTCTTTGTTTACGAATTCCTTCTCTTCTTCATATTCCGTAATCGCTTTCTTTTCCATAAGCTTCGCAATTATTCCTACAGATATCTTTCTGGCATCACTTGCTAAGATGCCATCATATAGCGAATCATATACTTCCTGCTGCCTACCGGTCAAAGAAAATTCTCCTTCATTCTTTCTGAATCTTCTTATCAATCGAGGATTATCAATATTCTTTGATGTCTTCAAAGCCTTTGGCAGCATTGCGTTCAGGCATGAGATCAATGGAGAAATGGTAGTCTTAGAAAGCCAGAAAGCCAGTTCGAATATCTCTTTAGATATCAGCGGTTCTTCATCGATTATCTCTTCAATCGGCAATAGCGTATAGCCAAATCTTTCGTTGATCATCTCTAGACTTTCATCCGTATGGACGCAATCAGAAACCAAGGCAACATTGTTTGAACGATTGAAGCTCACCTTTACTCTTACGTATTTCAAAACCTCCTTCTCGCTATAGTAGGTAAAAGGATGGTTTATGTTGAGACTGGCATTTGTAACATACGCTTCTACTAGATACATCTTCTTTATTATACAAAAAAGGCGCTAGCCTATAGCGCCTTCCATGTTGATTTTAAGCAGCTGATTGAGCTCTACAGCATATTCCATAGGAAGCTCTCTTGTAAACGGCTCAATAAAGCCAAGGATTATCATCTGTGTGGCATCTTCCTTGCTTAAGCCACGTGACATGAGATAGAAAAGCTGTTCTTCTGAGATCTTTGAAACGGTGGCTTCATGCTCGATGGTTGACGTATTGTTGCAGATGATGTTGGTCGGAATGGTATCAGAAGATGATATCTCATCCAATATCAAGGTATCGCATTCGACTTTGGCCTTCGAATGTTCGGCTTTGCTGTTCATGGATACAAGACCGCGATAGTTGACTTTGCCGCCGGTTCTGGCCAATGACTTTGATATGATGGTTGATGAAGTATTTTCTGCAAGATGGATCATCTTGGCTCCCGCATCCTGAAACTGCAGATTTGAGGCAACGGCGATGGAAATGCATACGCCTTTGGCATTCTTGCCTGCCAAGATGCAGGCAGGGTATTTCATGTTCAGATGAGAGCCGATATTTCCATCTATCCATTCCATAATGCCGTTTTCTTCGACATATGTTCTCTTGGTCACAAGATTAAGGATATTTGTAGACCAGTTCTGGACTGTTGAATAGCGGCATTTGGCATTCTTCTTTACAAAGATCTCGACAACAGCCGCATGCAGGGAATCGTTTGAGTACTTCGGAGCAGTACATCCTTCAACATAATGAAGATCAGATTCTTCATCGCAGATAATCAGCGTTCTTTCAAACTGCCCCATCTGTTCTGAATTGATCCTGAAGTATGATTGCAGCGGCTTTTCTAGCTTCACGCCTTTTGGCACATAGATGAAGGAACCGCCTGACCATACTGCTGTATTCAATGCGGCAAATTTGTTGTCCGCATAGGATACTACCTTTCCGAAATATTCTCTGAACAGTTCAGGGCATTTCTTCAGGGCTGTATCTGTATCGTAGAAGATAACGCCCTTTTCTTCTACTTCCTTAAGCATGTTGTGATAAACAACTTCGGATTCATACTGAGTCGAAACGCCTGCCAGAAACTTCTGTTCGCTCTCAGGTATCTTCAGTTTCTCGAAAGTGTTTTTGATGGTCTCAGGAACTTCATTCCAGTCTTTCTCAACTTTCTTGGAAGGCTTCTTATAGTAGACGAAATCGTTGAAGTCAATTTCGCTTAGATCTGGTCCAAAAGATGGCAAAGGCATCTCAAGGAACTTATGATATGCCTTCAGTCTCAACTCCAGCATCCATTCTGGCTCTTCCTTTGCAGCTGAAATAGCTCGAATGATATCATCGCTCAATCCCTTGCCGGTATTGAAAATGGTGACATCTTCGTCCTTGAAATCGTATTTGTATTCGTCTTGCGAATTTAGTATCTCTTTATTTTTCATATTCCTTAATCAGATCTTCTATGGCATGTATGCCGATTGTTCCGCATTTGATGCGATTGGCTTGCTGATAGAGCGTATCGAAAGCATTGGCCTCTTCCAATCTATCTTCATCAAAGGGCTTCTCATCGATCATCTTATAGTACTCATCGATGATTTCTTTGGCTTCCGACAGACTCTTCCCTGTCACAAGATCGCACATTATGTCGGTTGATGCGGTGCAGATCGTACATCCTACGCCGTCAAATTTAACGTCCTGTATAACACCATCTTTTGCAAGCATATAAACAGTTATGTCGTCGATGCACGATTCAGACGCATTATGGATAGACATGTATTCAGCATCCTCCACTTTCTGCTTATTGTTAGGATTTGAATAGTGGTCCAGCATTATCTCTCTTTTAAGTTCTTTTTCCATCATAGTATGCTATCCACACATTTCTCTATTGTCGTCTCTTTTATCACTTCTATGAAACGATCGATCTCTTCTTTGGTGTTGTAGAAATACATCGAAGCTCTGATCGTTTCGGTTGCTTCTATTACATTATGAATGATCTTGGCGCAATGGTTTCCGCTTCTTACCGCAATATTCTTGCTGCTGAAATATGAAGCGGCATCCTGAGCGAATATTCCTTTGATATTGAAGGCAACGATACCAGTATCAGAATCAAGATTGTATATTTCGACATTATCAAGCTCTTTGAGTTTAGACATGAAATAGACAGTCAGTTCCTTGCAGTATTCTTCAATGTTCTTCATTCCTATGCTTTCAAGATATCCAATGGCTTCGCCTAATCCCAGAACACCTTCAATATTTGGCGTGCCTGCCTCGAATTTCTCGGGAGTTTCCTTAAGGATGATGTTTGTCTCCTTATCGAATCTGGCGTTAGCGCCTCCACCGAATGCTATAGGATCCATGGCATCAAGATACTCTTTCTTGCCATATAGAACACCTATGCCGGCAGGACCGCACATCTTATGAGATGAGAACGATAGAAAATCCACATCAAGATCATTCACATCAACAGGAAGATGAGGAACAGCCTGAGCTCCATCGACATTTACGATTGCATTGTATCTATGCGCAATCTTGCATATATCCTTGATGGGATTCACATAGCCAAGCACATTCGATACATATGTCAACGAAACGATTCTTACTTTGCCGTCGCTGAAGCATTCTTCAAATCTCTCCATATCGACAGTGCCGTTGTCATTCAAAGGAATGTATCTGATTTCTATTCCGATCTTATTCTTTAGAGCAAACCACGGAAGAATATCAGATGCATGCTCCAGAAGGCTGGTAAGTACGACATCACCTTTCTTGAGGAATTTTTCGCCATAGCCAAACGCTACAGTATTGAGTGAGGCTGTATCTCCAGCGGTATAGACGATGCATCTTTCATCATCAGCCTTCAGAAAATCTCTGATTATCTTTCTTGTATCGTCATATTCCTTTGATACCTTATGCGAAAGATCATAGTCTCCACGATGGATATTGGTATTGAAAAAGCTATAGTAATCGCAAACCTTGTCTATCACGCATTGTGGTTTGAATGAAGTCGCTCCTGAATCGAAATATGCCAATTCCGGATTGTTTCTGATCATCGGAAAATCATTTCTGATCTTTTCTACATCGAACATATCTCATCAACCTTTCCGATAGCTTCAGCTTCAATCATTTCTCCATCCTTAAATTCGCTATAGAAATCCTTGCCAGGCATAAGATAAGACTTCAGTATAAGGTTCAAAGCATCTTTCTTTCCCAATCCTCTAGAATTCATATAGAACAGAACCTCTTCATCCAAAGTTCCTGATGAAAGCGAATGGGATGCTTCAACATCATTCTCATCGATATTCAAAACAGGAAGGACTCTTGCTTTCTTAGGATTGCCGATAGTCAGGCAATGACTTTTCTGATGACATTTGCTGCGCTTGGCGCCTTTAGAAATGTTGCCGATGCAGTCTAGCGAGAAATCGCTGTCATCTAGACAGACGATATTGTTTCTTATGTTCACGTCAGAGTCTGATTCGGCATTGGTCAAATCAAAAATGACTTGCTTTCTCATTGTTCCCAAATAGGTCGAATCGATGAGCAGTTCACTCTTTGACATAATGTTGATCTTTGCATTCTGGACAAGATCATAAGGGTTAAGTTCAAGATAGCAGATATGGACCTTGGAATTGCTTATGGTTCCTGTTTCTTTTAGATTCAGCCCCTCTTTACAATCATTAAAGACAAGAACGCTATATTCTCCGTCTTTAAGTTCATATTCAAGAACGGTCTTTGGATCCTTAACGACAATCGTGCAGGACTTATCGATCTTCATTGTAAAATTGTTTTCAATAGGCTCAGGCATTCTTACCTCTTGGATTTCTGGCACAGGTTCCCAAAGAATAGACCATTGGACGTTCTTCCTTGATTGGCGAAATCTTCAATTCATCATAAAGCCAATCATATCCATCTGAATCGATCTTATATACAAGCTCATCATCGCCTTCCACAACAATCCTGCCATCGACGATGACATGCGAGTGTGTAGGCTTGACAAGCGTAAAGAATCTCTCATAATGTGAAACAACCATAAGGCCTAGATTCGATTCTTCCTTCAGCTTATTGATCGCATCGCTGACAAGTTTGATGGCATCGACATCAAGACCACTATCTATTTCGTCCAGCATCGCAATGCTTGGTTTCAGCATCATCATCTGCAGAATCTCGTTGCGCTTCTTCTCGCCACCAGAAAAACCGTCATTCACAAAACGATGGGCTAGGTCTTCCTTCATCTTCAGTGCAGAAACATTGCTCTCCATTTCCTTGATGAATTTGAAAAGCGATATGTTCTTTTCTAGACGTGCATTGATTGCAGCTCTAAGAAAATCGGAATTCGTGACTCCGTTTATCTCCTTTGGATACTGCATAGCCAGGAATAAGCCTTTCCTGCTTCTTTCATCTACACTCATCTTCAATACATCTTCACCATTGAAGACTATCTCACCGGATGTGACTGTATAGGCAGGATGTCCCATGATGCTTTGCAACAAGGTCGATTTGCCATTTCCGTTTGGACCCATGATCGCATGGATTTCGCCTTCCTTGACAGTCAGGTCCAGACCTTTAAGTATCTCTTTTTCGCCTACAGAAACGTGCAGGTCTTTAATCTCTAGAATATTCATTTTTATCACCATAATGATTATAGCACGGGCCTTTCATAAAGACTCTATTTACTATCTGTATAAGATTATGAAATTTAGCTGAATTCGTTTCTTCTAAATTGAACAAAGCATACAAACACTATATAATAATATAGTTTGGAGGATTACTATGGACTACAAAGAAATGTTCAAAAAATACTGGTTTGTAGGTATTGTGGCTCTAGTCTTGCTGGTGTTCATCGGCATGTATGCGGCCGATGCCTACAAGAACAGAGAAATCTATGTAAAGAATAAACAGGTAGACGGCAAGGATGTTGTCTATACTCTCAATGGAGAGCCAGCCTTTGCCGATGACCTGTTCGAAACACTGTATGACAGCAACGGCATCGCAAGCTCTTTCAGTGCTCTGCAGCGTTCAGTGCTTGATCAGGGCTTTGAAACAACTCAGGAAATGTCTGATATTGCCGCCAACTATGCATCATATGTCGTTTCGTCATATGGTCAAGATACCATTCTTGAACAGCTTAAAACAGTTGGCTATACAGGCGATGTCAATGACATAACCCAATACTACATCGATGGCCAGAAGCAGAATCTCATGTGCAAAGAATTTCTCGATGCCAATTGGGACAAAGAAGCTAAGCCATACGTTGATGAGAATGAGCCAAGAATCATCTATCATATTCTGGTTACTGTAAAAGAAAAGACCGAAAGCACCGATGAAGAAGGAAACGTTGTCTATACAGCTAAGCCAACTGAAGAGGAAACCAAGAAACTCAATGATGTTCTTGAAGCATTGAAGACCAGAGATTTTACTGATGTTGCTGCTGAAATGTCAGATGATGGCTCGGCACAGATCGGTGGCTATATCGGCATCATCGGCAAGAATAATGCTACAGATTACTATGATGTCTTCTCTAAGAAGTCATTAGAGCTTAAAGAAGATGAAGTCAGTGATGTCATCACTTCACAGGCTGGATATCATATCATCTGGAATGCCGGCATGTCTAAGGATAAGCTGCTTGCCAATGAAGATTTCATGGCATGGCTCGAGAAACTCAACCCTGTCTTCGGTGTGAATGCCGTCATGGACAAGGCTAATGAACTTGGCTATGTAATCAAGGATCAGAAGCTGCTGGATGCAATCAATGCAGAGATTGGAGAATAATATGAAGAAATTAATCGTTATCTTACTTTCAGTGCTTTGCCTAACTGCCTGCAGCGGCAAGCCAGAATATGCCAATATCTCCAATGGCAATGAGGTTGTATTCGAATCTCCAAATGGTTCCTTCACCAAGGGCGACCTCTACAAGATGCTTAAGGTCAGCTCAAAAGATGCTGTAAAGACCGATATCGTAAATAAAATTGCTGAACTCAAGAACATTGATCTTGAGCAGCTCAGAAAAGATGCTGAAGATTATGCCCAGATCTATATCGATTATGGCTACGAATCATATATCACTTCATACTATGGATCTTTAGAGACATTCATCAAAGAATACATCAACAGCGAAATTCTCTATGAATTGGCTTATGACTATTGCCTTGAGAAGTATGATGAGACTGTTGCTATGGATAGGCCAGTCAAGATGCAATTTGCGTACTTTGATGAGAAGGAAGCAGCCGAAAAGACAGTTGAAGACTTCAATGGCGGTGCTGAATTCGATGTCGCTGCAAAAGAAAATGGATATCTATACGATATCCCTATGAATATCTTCTTGGATTCAGATACGACTTTACCTCTTGAAGTAAAGGAATACATCAATTCTACCGAAACGCTTGGAATCTCAACCATCATTCCTGTTACCAAATCAACTCAAGATGCCAATGGAAATATTGCTGAAACTACAACATACTATTTGCTTAACATCGATTCCAAGAATGCAGAAGAATTCAAGGAAGACTATATCGCCAAGAAGCAGGAAGAAGTAGACCCAGAAATGCTCACAAACCTATTGATGAGTCAGTATGAAATAGAATATTTCGACCAGGACATCTACGATATGATGATGTCTGAAGGTGAATAGGATGTGCATCTTCTGCGAAATCATACAAGGAAACATACCTTCAAAGAAGATATACGAAGACGATGATATCCTTGCTATATTGGATATATCCCAGACAACCAAGGGTCATACCCTGGTAATGTCAAAGAAACATTATGATAATTTCCTCGAAATGCCCAACGAGGAACATAAGAAACTCATGGGTAAGGTTCAGGAAATCGCCAAGAAAGTCATCGGTAGTCTTGATGCCAAAGGATGCAACATCCTGATCAATACCAATGAGGTTGCAGGCCAAAGCGTAAATCATATTCATGTCCATATCATTCCTCGATATGCTGAAAATGACTCCATCAAGATCGAATTCAAAGAGAACTCCCTTGATCTAGACGAAATACTTAATCAAATAAATAGATAGGACTTCCTTACGGAAGTCCTTTTTTTCTAGTATGGCCTTATCTGTATCCTTCTGATATCGATTGGCTTTTTTTCTTTTTCATCAATCTCGATGATTGCTGCAGAGAAGATTGCCGATCCTTCAGCTATGGAATAGACGGTCTTCTCATGATCTATCCTTGATCTTATCGATTCATCGATATCTCTTCCGATAATCGATTCATAAGCACCACACATGCCGACATCAGTTATGAAGGCACAATCATCAATCAGCCTTTCATCTGCAGTCTGTACGTGCGTATGAGTGCCGATTACAACCTTTGCGATATCTTTATAGTATTCAGCAAAAATACGCTTCTCTGCTGTTGTTTCGGCATGCAGATCGACAAAATAGAAATCAGGAAACATGTTCTTGGTATTGCTTATGACCGCATTCATCGCATCGAATGGATCGGAGCTCGATTCTCCTATCAAAACATCTCCAAGAATATTGGTAAGACAGAATTTCATGCCCTTATACTCGACCATCCTATAGTAGTTTTCGCTAGTCCTCTTGATGTGATTGTAAGGTACGACAAGTTTGTCCATCTCATCGATATGTTCAATGATTTCGGACTTAGAGAAGGCATGATTGCCGAGCGTTATATAATCTATTCCTTCGTTAAGAAGATTTCGATAAATCTTATATGTAATGCCTTTTCCATGTGCGGAATTCTCACCATTCGCTATCGTAAGATCGATCTTATATTCATTCTTTAGAGAATATAAAAGCGAAGAGACGATGTCTCTTCCGCTTTTTCCTACAATGTCACCAATAAATAGAATTCTCATTACTTGGCAGTTTCGCTGGCACGCATCTCACGAATGACTGTAACCTTGATCTGTCCAGGATATGTCAATTCGTTTTCGATACGATCCTTGATATCTCTTGCGATCATGAAACACTTGGAATCGTCGACCTTTTCAGGCACAACCATTACTCTGACCTCACGACCAGCCTGGATTGCATATGCCTTTTCAACACCATCGAAATCATTTGCGATCTTCTCTAATGATTCAAGTCTGTTAATGTAGTTTTCAATACCTTCATATCTTGCGCCAGGTCTAGCTGCTGACAATGTATCAGCTGCCGCTACCAGCAAAGAAATCAGGTTATTAGGCGCTACATCGCCATGATGCGATTCAATCGCATTTACAACTTCAGGTTTCTCTCCATGTTTCTTGGCCAATTTGGCACCGAGCTCTACATGAGTTCCTTCCTGTTCGAAATCTACAGCCTTGCCGATATCATGAAGCAGACCAGCACGTTTAGCCAGATTCTGGTTAAGTCCTAGTTCTGCTGCCATCATGCCCGCAAACGATGCGACTTCAATTGAATGTTCCAAGCCATTCTGACCATATGAATATCTATAACGCATACGGCCTATCAGCTTTACAAGTTCCTTGTCCATCTTGCCGATCTGCAGCTTGAAGCATGCATCTTCGCCAAGTTTCTGGATTGTTTCATTCATTTCTTTTGATGTCTTGTTGACTACATCTTCAATACGTCCTGGCTGAATACGGCCATCCTTGATCAAAGTCTCCAAGGCAATTCTTGCGATCTCTCTTCTGATAGGATCGAAACAAGAAACGGTGATTGCTTCAGGAGTATCATCGATGATCAGGTCAACGCCAGTAGCCTGTTCGATGGCTCTGATGTTCCTGCCTTCACGTCCAATGATTCTTCCCTTCATCTCTTCTGATGGAAGAGCGACAACAGATACGGTCCTATCCAATGTCTCATCCTGAGAATAACGCTGGATTGCTGTTGCAATGATCTCACGTGAGTTTTCGGCAGCTTTTGCTTTGGCTTCCTCTTCCTGCTCACGGATGTAGTTTGCAACCTCATCCTGCATCTTTCTTTCAACGACTTCCATCAATTCGCTACGTGCTTCTTCTTGAGACATATTAGAAACACGTTCCAAAAGTACAATCTGTCCATTGATTCTAGATTGTAGCTCTTCTTCCATTTTATCTAGCTGTGCAGCCTTGTCTTCGGCTCTTTTAACTTTTTCGTCTAATTTCTTTTCTTTTTGAGTTAAATTTTCATCACGGAAATTCAGCGAATCTTCTCTTCTCTGGAGTTTGTTCTCCTGTTCAAGAATTTCACTTTTCTTTTCTTTGATTTCCTTTTCAGCCTGAAGCTTCATGTCATAAACCTGTGTCTTGCCGTCTAAAGCAGCCTGTTTCACAGTGTTCTTGGCTTGAGTATTAGCTTCATCTAAGACTTTTTTGGCCTGGTTTTTAGCATTGTTGACTGTAGAATTGTTGTAGACAACCATAGCAACAATGCCCAATAGACCGCCGATGACCAAACCGATTAAAATGGAAGGCATACTAATTCCATTCATAGTTAACCTCCATTAATTGCTATTTTTGGGATAAAATCCCTTTAAATTATACAATACTTGTAATAGTTTAACAATAACATTTAGAATAGAAGTTATGTATAAGATTATAGCTAGCGACTTAGATGAAACCCTCTTGCAAAGCGACAAGCATGTATCCCAAAAAGATATCGAAACCATCAGAAATCTTGATGAAGACATCAGATTTGTCGTATGCACAGGACGCGGCTTCGCCTCTGTTCAGGGCACCCTCAAAGAGATAGGGCTCCATGACAAACAAAACGAATACACCATTTCCTACAATGGCGGAATCATTACCGAAAACAAAGGAAACAAGATAATCTATTGTAAAGGCTTAACCCATGAAGAAGCTGAAATGCTATTCAATATCGGCTTAAAATACGATGTCTGCATCCATGTCTATACTGTATCGACATCCCATGTCTATCGTCTTACCGAAGATGAGAAGGAATATCTGAACGGCCGTCAGGAACTTACCATACTTGATGAACCAAACATATCTTCCATCAATGAACAGATCATGAAGATTCTCTTCTGCAATACCGATATGGAATATCTCAAGAAAATCGAACAAGAGATCAACCTCAATGATCGATTCTCTATATCCTATTCAGCCGGAAGATACCTTGAATTCAATCCTGCAGGCATCGATAAGGGCGTAGGACTTGAGAATCTTGCTAGATTGCTCAAAATCGATATGAAAGATACCATAGCTGTTGGAGACAACGTCAATGATCTGCCGATGATCAAGAAGGCGGGCTTAGGCATAGGAGTATCCAATGTCTACGAAGGAATCAGAAAAGATTGCGATGTGATTCTTGAGAGCGACTACAACCACAGTCCAATCAATGAGATTGCATTGAAATATCTCTAATCAAAAAAGTTGAATCAGATGATTCAACTTTCTTTTCGATTATTCAGCCTTGTCTTCGGCAAACATGCGTTTCTTGATCTCTTCAGTGATTTCTTTATCAATCTCAGGATTAGCCAAGATATATGCTCGCACTGCTTCTGATCCCTGCCCAATCTTCTCGCCTTTATATGAGAACCATGAACCTGATTTCTCGATTATGCCCATGTCGACACCCATATTGATGATTTCCGATACATGAGAGATGCCTTCGCCATAGTATATCTCAACCTGACAAGCCTTGAATGGCGGAGCAACCTTATTCTTGGCAACTTTTACATTTACCTTGTTGCCGATGACTTCCTGGCCATCCTTTATGGCTTCTGATTTTCTAACCTCAAGCCTTATGGTCGAATAGAACTTCAAAGCGCGACCGCCTGTTGTGACTTCAGGATTTCCGAACATTACGCCGACCTTCTCTCTAAGCTGGTTGATGAAGATTGTTGTGCAGTTGTTGGCATTCATTGCACCCGCAAGTTTTCTCATAGCCTTAGACATTAGACGGGCATGGAGACCGATATTGGAATCGCCCATCTCTCCGTCAAGTTCAGCCTGTGGTACAAGTGCAGCAACCGAATCGACAACAATCAGATCGATGGCTCCTGATTTGATAAGAACTTCAGCAATCTCAAGAGCCTGTTCGCCAGAATCAGGCTGAGACAGGATCAATTCATCGATATCTACACCTAAAGCTTTGGCATAACGAGGGTCGATAGCGTGTTCAGCATCTATGAAGGCAGCCTTTCCGCCATCTTTCTGACATTCGGCAATGCACTGCAGAGCCAATGTCGTCTTTCCTGAAGATTCAGGTCCATAGATTTCAATGATACGTCCGCGTGGAAGACCGCCGACACCCAATATATAGTCAATAGCCAGAGATCCGGTAGATATGGCATCGACATCAACATTGGCGTGTTCGCCAAGTTTCATGATTGATCCTTTGCCATATTGCTTCTCTATCTGCTTTACTGCTTCATTTAGAAGCTGCTCTCTTTTATCTTCCGTAATCTCCTCTGTCAATTCTTTCTTTGGCATATACATTCCTCCTAAAGCATTATTCGTAGGCTCATCAAATGTTCCTACATAGACTCAAATATATATTTCTGCACTTGCGTGAAATATGAGTATCCGCCCGCAATCGAAACAAACGAAGTGAACCAGATCATCACATCATCGATAGGCAGATTAAGCAGCTCAAATGGTACATTGTTCAGCATAATAATGATGATAGACACCATCTGCAGAACGGTCTTCAGCTTTCCTAAGATACCTGCAGAGATAACTACACCTCTTTGTGCTGCTATCATACGACAGCCATCAACAATTATGTCACGGCATATCATTATGACACATGGCATAACCGGAATCATATGCTTATAGGTCATGATGATAAGCATCGTATTGACCAGAAGCTTGTCAGCAATCGGATCAGCAAATTTGCCGAAGGTTGTTACCATATTCTTGCCTCTTGCGATCCTTCCATCCAAAAAATCAGTAAATGAAGCGATTGCGAATATCAAAAGCACAACAATGTTCACTACAGGTATAGATATGTCTCTAATATAGATGGCCCCTAAGCTGACACCCAGCTGATCATAAGGAAACAGCCATACAAGGCAGCAGATAGGCACTAATGCGATTCTAAATATAGTTAATTTATTTGGCAGATTCATATAGTTATTCTAACATATACCTTTCTACTAGATAATTATATTCTATCTTGAATTTTATTCAACTAAATTAGAAAAGAAAAAAGACCCTTAGGTCTTTAGAAACAACATCCAATAAGCCATGTTCTGTACTAGACAATCATCTATCTGCATTTCTGCCCCGCAAATCGTTTCATTTCACTATTGCAGGTTCCCCTACCAAATTTGGGTTTCTCGCTTAAGGGGTTTATCGCGTTCCACTCTTATGTTTCCATAAGACTCGTCTCTTTGACACTTTTGTAGACTCATTCCATGACTTGCGTTTTAGGAATTATGTCAGCCGTCAGCTTACGCTGCCCAGGCTTATTGTTTCGCCTGGCATAAACACTACATCCATCTCAGGATGTGCGAGCATGGACTTTCCTCTGGAATACCAGCGATTGTCTGAATGTTATTTGTTTCTCATCTGTTCTTCAAGTCTTGAGATACGTTTAAGAATATCTACTGATGAATATGAAGTTGTATTTGAAAGATCAAATGCTTTTTGCTTTCCTTCTAGTTCGACATTCTTGGCATTCAAGGCCTTGACCTGTTCCTGAAGCTTAGAAATCATATCCAAAGCTTCCTGCATGTTATCTTCCATTTTCTGGTAGTCATCAAGGATCAGATCTAAATAACCATCAACTTCAGCAGCTGAATAGCCCTTGAAATCGATATTGAATTCTTTGCTAACTATTTCTTCGGGTGATAAGTTTAACTTTTCCATATTAATCTCCTAGAACATTCTATCCCATCTTGCAGTAACAATTCAAGCAACTAGTTTTTTTGCCTTTCACTATTATATAATAAAAAAGGTGAAAAGATGAAATATCCCAACAGCACTAAAAAGTATGTCAAAACTGCAAGTTCTGCCTCGCGTCGAGGCATGACCCTTGAAGAAGACATAAACATTACGAACAAGTATTATCTCACCAATGATATTGCCGTAATCTACAAGAAACCGACACCGATCACAATCGTTGATGTCGATTATCCCAAAAGAAGTGCCGCCAAGATAACCGAGTCATACTTCAAGCAGCCAAGCACAACGGACTATAATGGCGTCTACAAGGCTCGCTATATTGACTTCGAAGCAAAGAATACAAAAAGTAAAACCAGTTTTCCTTTGTCAAATATTACTCCTCACCAAATTGCACACTTGAAAAATGTG
>CALFPO010000082.1 GCA_937919165.1 uncultured Bacillota bacterium
GAGCAGGAAATCAAGGATGCCTTCTATACGGATATCCAGTTTGGAACTGCCGGCATGAGAGGATTGATGGGACTTGGCACCAACAGGCTCAACATCTACACCATCCGCAAGGCTACCCAAGGCTTTGCCGATTATCTGAACAAGAACAATCTGCATAAGGTTGCGATTGCCTATGACAACCGCTACAACTCGAAAGAGTTTGCTTTTGATTGCGCAAAGCTACTGGCATCCAATGGCATCGATTCCTATATCTTCGATAGCTTAAGACCGACTCCTGAGCTTTCGTTTGCGGTAAGATATCTTGGCTGCGATGGCGGAATCATGGTTACAGCCTCACATAATCCAAAAGAATATAACGGCTACAAGCTCTATGATGAGACAGGCTGTCAGCTTATTCCTGAACTGGCTCAGAAAGTCATAGATGAGATCGACAGGATCGATGACCTCTTGGAGATTGTGCCAAAACAAGACTATGACACCTCGCTTGTCCACATTGTGGGTGAAGAGGTCGATAGAGCATACTATGACGCAGTTCTTTCGATTCAATTGAGAAAAGATGTAAAGAAGGACTTCAAGATAGCCTTCTCTCCTGAACACGGAACTTCCTATCTGCCGGTCATGAAGACCATGAAGGAAGCCGGATATGATGTTGTAGAAGTATTGGAACAGTCCAATCCTGATCCAGCTTTCTCCAATACCAAGACCCCAAACCCTGAAGAGAAGGGTGCCTATGAGAAGGTTCTGGAACTTGCGGAAAAGATTGACGCCAAGCTTCTGCTTGTGACCGATCCCGATGGCGATCGAATGGGTGTCGGCATTCTGCATGAAGGAAAGTATGAAGTGCTCAACGGCAATCAGACCGGAGCGCTTCTGCTGGAGTACATCCTTTCAAGCCAAGAAGATCTTGGCATCAAGATCGAGAATCCTTGCATGTTCAATACTGTCGTAACAAGCGACATAGGCGAAGCTATCGCCAGAAGCCATGGCTGCGACAACGAGAGAACCCTTACAGGCTTCAAGTATATCGGCAATAAGGTTAAGCAATATGAGAAGACCCATGAGAAGAACTATGTCTTTGGCTATGAGGAATCGTATGGATCTCTGATCAGCCCATTTGTCAGAGACAAGGACGCAACTCAGGCCTGCCTGCTTCTTGCGGAAGCATGCGCACACTATCTTGAGCAGGGCAAGACCCTGATCGATGTCATGAACGAAGCCTATGCAAGAGTCGGATACTACTATGACACTCAGTTCTCGATCATGCTTCCAGGTGCCGATGGTGCCGTAAAGCTTCAGGAGATCATGGCCAATGTCCGTCAGAATCCGCTGAATGTTCCTGGATATAAGACCATGAAGATTGAAGACTATAAGCTGCAGAAGCTTATTCATGATGGAATCGAGGAGACATTCGACAAATACGATGTTTCCGATGTCCTCAAGTACTACCTTGAAGATGGCTCCTTTATTTGCATCAGGCCATCAGGCACAGAACCAAAGTGCAAGTGCTACTTGTCGGTTAAGGCAGCTTCTATGGAAGAGGCCAAAGAAAAGTGCAATGGTTTCATTGAATATGTAAAGACAATCCTGAAATGATAGAAGATATAAAAGAAAAGGCCTTGGAAGACGGTGTTCCCATCATTAAGGATGAGGGACTGGAATTTCTTCTTAAGACCATAAAGGATAGAAAAGCGAAAAGGATCCTTGAGCTTGGCACGGCTGTTGGCTATTCGGCTATGGAGATGGCAAAGCTTGACAAAGGCATCCACATCGATACCATCGAAAAGAATGAGGACATGTATCTTCAGGCCAAGACCAATGTGTCTGATGCTGGGCTCGATGGACAGATATCGCTTTTCTTCATGCCAATCGAGGAATTTTCGACTGATGAGATGTATGATCTCATCTTTGTCGATGCGGCTAAGGCCCAATATGGAAAATACCTGGAGATGTTTCTGGGAAACATGAAGGAAGATGGAATGATGTTCTTCGATAATATGGTTTTCCATGGCCTGATCTATGAACAGGAAAGCATCGCATCACGTTCGCTTAGATCGCTGGTCAGGAAAATAAATCGTTTTCGTGAGCAAGTGCATAATGACAGTCGTTTTGATATAATGTTTTATGATAATATTGGAGATGGAATACTACTCTTGAGTAGGAGGAAAAGTTGAAACCAAAGAATGTAATGCTGCTGGGTTTCGTCAATAAGGCTATCGAATATC
>CALFPO010000083.1 GCA_937919165.1 uncultured Bacillota bacterium
GTTGGTTTAATTCAACTTCCTTCTTATCAAAAGAAAATAGAACAAACTTGTAAAGAAAAGAATAAACCATATATGGTTGTAACTGAAATGTTGTATACGATGCAAAAGAATCCGGTTCCAACACGTGCAGAAGTCAGTGATATTTATCATGCGATTTATCATGGTGCTTCAAGTATTATGTTGACGGGTGAAACCGCAGCTGGACAATATCCAGTAGAAGCGATGCGATATTTTGTGGAGTGTGCAAAAGTTGCTTTAAAAGATCGTGAAGAGATGAAATAGTCTCTTCTTTTATTAATTATAAGGAGGGTATTATGATGACAGAATTTCAAATCGCATTATGTGCATTGTTTTCTATTGAAAGTATTGGCATACTATTGATTTTTGTTGGATTTCTTGTTGGATGGATTACTAAAAGAAGAAGTGAATCTTGTACTATGCAAACAAATGGAACAGTCACAAGATATCTCTTCATGGGTGGTGGGAATATGTCACCAGTTGTGGAATATCAAGTAGATGGAATAATCTATACGACAAGAAAGAAGTACAACGCGATTAAAAGTGTAAGTATTACAGGATTACCGAATACTATTCAAGCTGATGTTTGGGAAGATGATAAAGGATACTTATGCATAAAAAGAGGATCATTTGTGAATTATAAAGATATTGCCAGCCAACTATGGCCATTGGGTCATCAAATGAGAGTTTACTATAATCCAGATCGTCCAAAGATAAATTATGTAGAACGTCCCATCACGAATCGATTCATTACGATTATATATGTGATTGCAGGATGTGCTTGTATAGGAGTAGGGATTTTAACATTCTTTTTAATACAATTATAAATATAGGGAACACCTATATTTTTTTTGACATAAAAAAAATCAATCCTTTCGGATTGATAAATGTCTAATGGAGCAGGTGATGAGAATCGAACTCACGTAGTCAGCTTGGAAGGCTGAAGTTCTACCATTGAACTACACCTGCAAGACCGTATAAGTGGTGACTCGGCCGGGAATCGAACCCGGGACCCTCTGATTAAAAGTCAGATGCTCTACCGCCTGAGCTACCGAGTCAGTTTTTAGACTGGCTGGGATGGATGGGATCGAACCATCGAAATGACAGAGTCAAAGTCTGTTGCCTTACCACTTGGCTACATCCCAAAGTGGTGGAGAGGGGCAGATTCGAACTGTCGAACTCGTAGAGAGCTGATTTACAGTCAGCCGCGTTTAGCCACTTCGCTACCTCTCCACAGACTATTTGAACATTCATCGTCCAATGAATGCTCTAAAATAGTATCATAATTTAAGACATTGTGCAAGAGTGTTAGAATTAAAAGAATGGAAAAGAATGACGGTTTGATTAAGATAAGCGAAAGGCTATATTTTTTGCCTTTTGAGGAAAATGCAGATAGACCAAATCTGTATTATGTATTGGGCGATGACTATTCTATAGCGATCGATGCTGGCAACAGCAAGGCCCATGTGATGAAGTTCTATGAGGCTCTTAAGAAGAATGATCTTCCCCTACCTAGATATACGATTCTTTCTCATTGGCATTGGGATCACACCTTTGGGCTTAAATACATAAATGGACAATCGATGTCTTCCAGGTTAACTCATGATAAGCTTCTGGAAGTAGGAAAGTGGGAATGGACCATTGAAGAGATGAAAAAAAGAGAAGATAGCGGTGAAGACATCGCTTTCTGCAATGACTGCATTCTGATTGAATACAAAGACCTTAACGAGATTGAGGTAGAAACTAGCGATATTGTGATCGATAGCGATACAAAGCTTGATCTGGGTGGCATTTCGTTGACGCTGATGCCCAGAACATCAACCCATAGCGATGATTCGCTGTTTGTGCATATTCCTGATGAAGAGGCTCTGATTGTGGCTGATGCCGATTGCGAGGACTTCTACAATGGCGCTGTATATGACAAGAAGAAGCTTGAGGATATGATTGCCTTCTTTGATGGCATAGACTATCGTTGGCACTATCTTGGACATGCCTTCAGAGAAAGCAAGCAAGAGGCAATCGATAGACTAAAGAATGAATTGATTAATTGCTTATATTAGTTGGGCTTCAGTTTATATAGGACAAGAAAAAAACAGATATGTTGAAAAAACGACATATCTTTTCATATATGGTTTATGGATGTATCGCAAATGTGATACAAAATATGCGAGGCAAATGAGCATGCCAAAAACAGAGACAGTACACACAAGAGTATCACCAGATATCAAGAATAAAGCTGATGAGATTTATAGAACATTGGGATTAACTGCCAGCCAAGCAATAATGATATTTTTGGTGGCATCCGTCAATTGTGAAGGCTTGCCTTTTGATTTGAAGTTGGGGAATGAAGTGGATAAAAACTTTGATTTTGCGAAATCCATTGTCACTGTTGACGGCATTGAGCCTTCCAAAGATGCTGAAAAGATAATGAAACTCTATTCGAATGGGGATATTGATTATGAGACAGCGCAATTCGCCATTGAAAGGATATATACCAAGTAATGAATGATCCCTACGTATATAAAGACACATCTGTATTGATTGATAATTTAAATATAAAAGATGAATAGCAATTGAGCAGGGCTGAAAGCGATTTTGCCATTATTGCGATTGAAAAAATGAAGAATAGCAATTTTTCTTTTGATTCTATTTATGATTGCCTGACTATTCATAAAGAACTGTTCTCTAGATTATATAGCTGGGCAGGACAATTAAGGACAATCAATATATATAAAGGAGAAAATTATTAGAAGGCAGATCTATCGATTATGTATTTGCTG
Source organism: uncultured Bacillota bacterium (assembly GCA_937919165.1). Lineage (GTDB taxonomy): Bacteria > Bacillota_I > Bacilli_A > Erysipelotrichales > Erysipelotrichaceae > Colivicinus. The sequence goes on from CALFPO010000083.1 coordinate 2,799, forward strand.
ATTATTTGCAAAATGCTCTAGATGAATTGCGAAAAGAATTCATCATGATAGATTGGAATAAACTTAATGATAAAGATAAAATTGAAAAGATTTGCTATTTAGTTTCGGAATTCTGACATATTCATCCATTTAGGGAAGGAAACACCAGAACAACAGCCATGATGCTGTATTTCTTAATCAGGAAAGTCAGTTTGCATATCAATACAGTATTTCTATCGAAAAATTCCAAGTACTTCAGAAATGCTTTGATGTTGCCATCTTTATATAGTTCATCAAGGCCAGAATATCTATTAGGCATTGTTTCTGACTGTGTAACCTTAAAGAATATCAATAAAAACAAGCATGAAACGATTGATGGCATGGAAGTCGAAAAATACAAATATAACAATCATACCTTAAAGAAAATCGAAACAATTAACGAAGTTAAAGATTGGAAGAAATAAGCTGTTCTTCAGATAATAATATTTAGACAAGAAAAGAAACTTTAGTAAGAACGCATTTCTTCAGCGAAGGAGTGTAGAAGGCATCAGCCTCCTTTTTCTTGGATAACAATGCCAAGCTATGATGTATAATTGGTTATATGGGTTTTGAAGTCGAGACACTAAAGTTTGAAGGTCCATTGGACCTGATGCTGCATCTTATCCACGAACAGCAGCTGGATATTTTTGATCTGGATATGGAGGTCCTTACTGACCAGTATATTGCCTATATCCATGCGATGGAGCAGCTAGAGCTTGAAGTGGAGAGCGAATATCTTGTGGAACTTGCGACACTCATCGAATACAAGTCTAAGAAGCTTCTGCCTAAGAAGAGCGATGAGGCTGATGATGACTTCGAGGATCCTAAGGATAGACTTGTCAGAAGGCTGCTGGAATACCAGAAATACAAGGAAGTATCAAAGACTCTGTATGATTCCTATCTCGATAGGCAAGACCAGCTGTCGAAGCCTGTATCTTTCAATGAGATAGTCAAGTACAGCGACAATGTCGAGCAGGAGAAGCTTGAAGGCGATCCATACGATCTGCTCAAGGCCATGAATAAGGTCCTAAGAAGGCTTCAGCTTTCTAGACCTCTTGACATCAAATATACCCAGAAGGAACTCTCGCCTGAAGATCGCATTCTGCAGATCAAGGCAAGACTGAAGGAACTTCCGGAGACATTCAGCTTCGATACCTTGATCGATGACTGCGATGACATCCATGAATATATCGTCACATTCTTGGCAATACTGGATATGGCCAAGGACCACTATCTGGTTTTCACGGTAGATGGAAACGACAACATCTGGTTTAGAAGGGGCACAAATCATGATTAGTACATATGTAACTGGCCGAGAGATGACCAGAGAAGAGAAAGAATGCTGGTTCAATACTGAAAGTCTATGCAAGAGAGTTGAGGTACTGAAGAAGGAGACTGTTGAACAGCCTGGCAATATCGAAGCGATAGTTGAGGGCTTGCTTTATATCGTTGGCGAAGATGGAGCCAAGGTTGAACAGTTGGCTATGGCCATCGAGCGTTCGATCGAAGATACCAAGATCATCCTGACCAATATCCAGCACAAATATGCATCTGAACTATACGGCATTGAGCTTGTCGGCTATGGTTCGGTATACAAGTTCGTCACCAAGAAGGGCATCTATCCATATGCCCAGGAACTTTTCGGCGCATCAAAGCCAAACACTTTGTCACAGGCCGCCATCGAGACCTTGGCGATCATTGCCTATAAGCAGCCAATCACCAGAGTCGAGATAGAAGAACTCAGAGGCGTAGGGGCTGAAGTGATGCTCAGGAAGCTGCAGGCTAGAAATCTCATCAGGGAAGCAGGAAGATCGGATGCTCCAGGTCGTCCTATCCTCTACGAAGTTACAGAGGAATTCATGGATTCATTCAAGCTCTATACCTTGAATGAACTTCCAGATCTGCCAGAATATTCAAAGGACGACGACAATGAAAACCTGTTTGAATAAGCCGAAGCTGATTGTGTGCGACATCGATGGCACGCTTGCCAAGACCGGCAGCATCATGCCATCTGAATATACAGTATCCATTCTCGAGAAGCTGCATAGCCAGAATATCCTTTTTGGTGTAGCTTCAGGAAGAGACGTCTATCAGCTCAGAGATCTTAAGGATGAATGGCCTTTGTCTTTTGACTATGATATGATCATTGCGCTAAATGGTTCGGAATACTATGACCTGGCTCATGATAGGCACGTGAAGTCATATACATTGAAGAAAGACGACATAAGGGATATCGTCACGCTGATGGTCGATAGGTTTCCTGATATCAATGTCTCGATATATCGTGATGGACTAAGACTAATCCGTTTCGTCGACAAGATGGCTCTCCATTCCAAGAAGGCCACCAATATGGATAACCGTATGGTGAAGGATCTTTCAGAATTCTGGGAAGATGACTGCACCAAGGTCATGTTCAGGGTTGATGAAGAGATGATGCATAGGATTGAACCGTATTGCAAGGAGATATCAAATGACCGTTTCCGTTGTATGAAGACTCAGACCACCATGATGGAGTTCGTCAATGCCAATGCCAACAAGGGCAATTCCTTAAGGAATTTCTGTGAAGAGAATGGAATTGACCTCAAGGATGTAGCTGCCTTTGGCGATATGGACAACGACAACGAGCTGCTGGATGCCGCTGGACTTGGCGTATGTATGTGCAACGGTTCCGAAGACACAAAAAAACATGCGGATGCCTTGACCGATTATCCTAACGATGAGGATGGCTGCGCACGTTTCATTGAAGATTATCTATTGGATTGAACTATTGATATCATCAAGATCTTCCTCTGTGAAGATCTTTATTTTATGTTCAAGACAGAGCCTTGCGAAGATGCCGTTGCCATCTACGAGCTTTCCTGAAAAGCTTCCATCATAGATTTTTCCATAGCCGCAGCTTGGCGACTTGCTTTTGAGCACCACAAAATCGCAGTCCTCAATTATCTTCAATGATGCTTCTGCGCCTTTGACAAAGATATCTGTTACATCATTGTTTTCTGAGGATATGACCTTATCTAGAGCAATTTCGCAGGGATCATGGGGAACAGAGAAACCGCCTGCCACTTCAGGACAGATGGCAATGACTTCCTGCCCCTCAAGCAGCTTCAGAAGCTCTTCATTTTTCTTGCTGGTGCCATCATAGCGGACATTATGTCCAAGTAGGCACGCGGATACGCCAATCTTCTTCATAACTTGATTATATACTAAGGCCTTTGGCTAAGGGACATGTTATAATAGGCAAGGAGGTAGATAGTATGTCAGAAAATTGCAATAAAGACTGCAGCAACTGCAGCGAAGACTGTGCAGAGAGAAATGGCTGCACTCATGACTGTTCGACTTGCGACCAGAACTGTGAAGAGCGAAACGACTGCACTCATGATTGTTCAAGCTGCGGACATAGCTGCGGTGAAAGAATAGAGATAGTGCCAACAAGCGATACCCATATCAAGAAGATCGTCGGCGTGCTTTCGGGCAAGGGCGGCGTAGGCAAGTCAATGGTATCTTCGCTATTGGCTGTAGAATTGGCTCAGAAGGGCTATAAAGTGGGCATCATGGATGCCGACATAACTGGGCCAAGCATTCCTAAGATGTTCAACCTGAATTCGCAGCTCTATGGCGATGAGATCGGCATCTTCCCGGCTGTTTCCCAGCTAGGAATTGAAGTCGTATCGGTAAATATGATGGTCGAAAAGGAAGATACGCCATTGTTGTGGCGTGGACCAATCTTAGGTGGAGTGATCAGACAGTTCTATACGGAGGTTCATTGGGGCGACTTAGATTTCCTTCTGATCGATATGCCTCCAGGAACATCCGATGTAGCCATCTCTGTCATCCAGGAGATTCCGGTCGATGAATTCGTCATGGTTACAACGCCATCGAAACTTGTATCCATGGTCGTAGGCAAGGCCATCAACATGGCCAAGGAAGTAAACAAGCCTATCACTGGGCTTGTAGAGAACATGGCTTTCGTCAAGTGCGACGAATGCGGACATGAAATCAATATCTACAGTGAAGACGATACTCCAGCAACTGCTGAGAAGTATGGACTTGAAATACTGGGCAGACTTCCGATCGATCCAGTCATCGCCAATCAGGCTGACAATGGATGCATCGAAGAATACGATGGCATCTATCTTGAGGCTCTTGTAGAGAAATTGGCTCAATAGACATGACAATCCGTTTCCTTAGGGAAACGGATTTTCTATATAATTATTAGTGATATGAATGATGAAGCAATCAGATGCATCATATACACATGCGATGTCTCGCCCCTGGAAGATGAGGAACTTTTTGGTTTCCTCGAAGATAAGGCAAACAAGCTGCGCAAGGATAAGATAAAAAGATTCAGATCCGAAAAGGACAAGCGATTATCTTTGGGCGCTGAATATCTTCTGATGAAGGCCTGTGCAGACTTTGGGCTTGCATATGATGATATGGCCATCATCCATGAAAAGAATAAGAAACCGTATCTTGTGGATTCTGAGTATTGTTTCAACCTTTCTCATTCAGGAGATATGGCCATGTGCATCTTTTCCGATAGGGAAGTCGGATGCGATGTTGAGAGCAGGCGCAAGATCGATCTCAAGATTGCGGAAAGATGCTTCAGTGAGAATGAATGCCGTCAGATCATGGAAAGCGACGATAGGGAAGATGCATTTCTACGAATCTGGACCTTAAAGGAATCCTTCAGCAAGTGCCTGGGCTTGGGCCTTGGCATGCCTCTTGATGAGACGGATTTCGATCTGTCAGAGAAAAGTCATTTCATCGTAAAAGATGGGAAAAGATATGAACTCCATGAATACGCGAAGGATGGATATCATTATGCCTGGTGCATTCAGAATGATGAATGCGAAGACATAGAATATGCATACAGAATAATTGATCTTGAAGAAATGAAAAAGCCGCAATAAGCGGCTTTGTTTTGCAATGGCAGGGGATAAGAGAATCGAACTCCTACCAGCGGTTTTGGAGACCGATGTACTACCATTATACGAATCCCCTGTGTGCCTTATTATTTTATACTAAACAATGTTTTTTCGCAATATAATAAAACCATGAACAGATATCATTTTGACATTATCAGACCTGAGTATTATGAAGACATCAAAGCCTTCAGGAAAGAGATGCTGGAAAGCGGATCTTCTTTTGATGGCTGCAATATGCTGGAGGAATATGAGGACATCGAGAAGTGGGATCTTAATTGCCAATTGTTCGAGAAAAGAGAAAGCTGTCCACCTGGATATGGCATAGGCTATGAGTATCTTTATCTATGCGATGACAAGGTTGTGGGAATGGTGAATCTGAGACCTTATATCGATGACCACCCTTTCCTTAGGATGTATGGCGGACATATCGGCTATTCGATAAGGCCTAACATGAGAGGCAGACATTATGGCGATATGATGCTGAGGATGTTCCTTGACCTCTGCAAGAGAAACTTTGGACTTGATAGAGTGCTTATCACCTGTCTTGAAGACAATATGGCTTCTGAGAGAATCATCGAAAGAAATGGCGGAGTATATGAAGACAGCATCTTCTATCCTCCTGAAGGCAAGAATATCAAGAGGTATTGGATAGAGATCAGATAGAGGAAATGCTATGGGAATTAAGCTTAATGCCGTCAAATGCCCTAACTGCAACGCTGGCCTCAAGATAGAGGAAGGAAGGGACAGCTTCTATTGTTCATATTGCGGAGCCCAGATAGTAGCCACCAACGAAAATGAGCATGTATATCGATTGATCGATGAGGCCAGCATCATCGAGTCAAGAAACAAGAAGGATATCAAGCTTAAAGAGCTGGAGATGAGGGAAAGAAGCGAAAGGAAAAGCAGCAGAAGAAGGATTGTTGCCTATGGCTTGTCGTTATTTCTGTTCATCTTTGGCCTGCTTATAAGAGAGGCTGATATGACGGCCTTCATCTTCATGGATGCGGCAGCCGTAATCATTTTTGCGTCAACCTATCTGAGCGGAAAGAATAGGTCTTGATCATCCGATTGATAGAGAAATATTGCGGATGATATAATTAAAAAAATGAAATCTTAGGAGGATTTAAATATGTCTACACCTCATAATCAAGCCAATATCGGTGAGATTGCGAAAACAGTCCTGATGCCAGGCGATCCATTGCGTGCTGAATTCATTGCGAATACATTCTTAGAGAATCCTGTACAGTTCAACACAGTAAGAAACATGTTTGGCTATACCGGAACATACAACGGCAAGAAAGTATCAATCATGGGCTCAGGCATGGGCATTCCATCTATTGGCATCTATTCATATGAACTGTTCAAGTTCTATGGCGTCGAAAAGATCATCAGAATCGGTTCAGCTGGAGCCTTCACAGAAGAGCTCGACATCTATGACACGATTCTTGTGACCGGTGCCTATTCCGAATCTTCATATGCCTACTACCAGTCAGGCGATACCGACAAGATCCAGAGACCTGATCCAGAACTCTGCAGAGAGCTTAAGGAATCTGCCGATAAGCTGGGCATCGAGGTTCATGAAGGACTCGTAATGTCTTCTGACCAGTTCTACTATGAAGACAATATGCTTCCAGTTGCCCTGAAGGCTGCCGAAGACAACCATCTGCTGGCTGCCGAAATGGAATCGTTTGCCTTGTTCCACAATGCCAAGGTATTCGGCAAGAGCGCTGCCTGCATGCTGACGGTATCGGATAACCTGGCAACGCATAAGGAGACAACTTCTGAAGAGCGCAGATCGCATCTGGTAAATATGATCAAGATCGCTCTTGAAGCAGTTATGGACTAAACAGATTGTCGAAAGACAATCTTTTTTAAGGAGATTATATGAAATATGCAGATATGCACTGCGATACGATCACAGTGCTTTATGATAAAAAGAAGAATCTTGACAGGAATGATTTACATATCGATATAGAGAAACTCAAGAAGGGTGAATGCATGCTGCAGAACTTTGCGATCTTCACCAATATTCGCTATGTCGATTCATCCTTCACCAAGGCCAGCATCGATTATTACTACGATCAGCTTGAGCTAAACAAGGATTCCATCAGGCCTATATATGGCTATCAGGATATTGAAGATAATGATAGAGATGGATACATCAGCGCCATGCTGACGCTGGAAGAGGGAAGCGTGATCGATGGCGATCTTGATAACCTCGACTACTATTACGACAGAGGCGTAAGGATGATAACCCTGACCTGGAATTATGCAAATGGCATTGGCCATCCAAACTTCACTCCAGACAAGAGCCATGACCATAGCCCTCTGCATCAGATCAATACGGAAGATGGCTTGACGGACTTTGGCATCGAATTTGTCAGAAGATGCGAAGAAACGGGCATCATTGTTGATGTCTCGCATCTTTCCGATAAGGGATTCTATGATGTATTGAACAACACCTCTAAGCCTTTTGTGGCTTCGCATTCAAATGCCAGAGGCGTATGCGGCGTAGCCAGGAATCTGACTGACGACATGATCGTTAAGCTGGCTGATAGAGGAGGCGTGACTGGCCTCAATTACTGTTCAGCCTTCATTGAAGATGGAAACGAAGATTATACTTCAATCGAGAATATGGTAAGGCATGTAAGGTATCTTACCGATAAGGGTGGCATCGATTTTGTGGGCCTTGGTTCCGATTTCGATGGCATCGGAAACAAGCTGGAGATAGTGGATGCTTCAGGTATGCAGAAGCTCTATGATGCGCTTAGACATTACTATAGCGAAGGAGAGCTTGAGAAGATATTCTATAGGAATGTCCTTAGGGTATATCAAGAAAATTTGAGATAAGAAAAAAGATCGGGAAACCGATCTTTAGTTTGCTGCTTCATCGAGACATTTCTCAAGCTTGGCGATGACTTCCTGCTTGTAGTCATCGGGAGCGAAGGAGTATCTGATTGAATTGATGTTCATGAGGATGAGATCTTCATATTCGAAGCCCATCTGCTCAAGACAATGGTCATATTCATCATCGAGAGTGACTTTGGACATCGTCATGTTGTCGGTGTTGATGGTTACTGGGATGCCCATCTGGAAGAGATTCCAGGCTGGGTGAAGCTCATATGACTTTCTGGTCTGACACTGCACATTGGATGTAGGGCAGATCTCTAATGGTATCTCATGTTCAGCGGCATAGCGGCAAAGCTGAGGGTTTTCATATATGTGATGTCCATGTCCAAGCCTTCTGGCGCCCATTCTGATGGCTTCATCGCAGGCTGTCCAATCCTGGGAATCGCCCGCATGGCAGATCACTGGAGTTCCAAGATCTCTGGCGATCTTGAAGATAGGCTCAAATTCATATACCGGCTGGAAGCCTTCGGCACCAGCAAGATCCATGCAGACAACGCCTTTGTCCAGATATTCATGGACGATCTTGGCGGTCTCGATATTGGCTTCACGGTTTACTTCTTCCTTGCCGACACACATGATGCAGCAGATGATGCCGATCTTGATGCTTGGATAGTCGGCCATGCCTCTATTGCGGCCATCGATGACGGCCTCAATGGCTTCACGCTGGCTCATGCCCTTATTGGTATGCAGCTGTGGGGCAAATCTAATCTCGGCATATGCCAAACCCTGCTTGGCAATATCTTCAATAAGTTCATAGGTGAACCTAGAAAGCGATTCCTTGTCCTGCATTACCTGAAGAGGTGCTGCAAATGCTTCAAGATACTCGTTTACGCTGCCGGAATTAACACATTTGTCGGTCCAGGCCTTGTATCCTTCCAGGGTATCGGCAGGCATGGTTACATTCTGCTTCATAGCCAGTTCCCAGACGGTTTCAGGTCTGAAGGAACCATCAAGATGCAGATGAAGATCAACTTTAGGGAATGTATATTTCATATTGTTTTACCGTCCTCGCTATTATTATATAGGATGAAAAGTGCTGTGTTATTATTAAAGTGAAAAAGGACGGAAAAAACATGAGCGATAATAAGAAAAGGCCAATAATCCTTGATGGCGATCCTGGCCATGATGATGCTATAGCCTGGGTTCTGGCAGCAGCGAGCGATGAGCTTGACATCAAAGCCATTACCACAGTGGCAGGAAACCAGACGCTTGAAAAGGTTACCTACAATGCCCGTCGCATAGCGTCATTGCTGAAGCTTGACATCGAGGTTGCCAAGGGCAGAAACAGACCGCTTTGCGGCAATCTGATCATTGCCCCTAATTTCCATGGAGAGACCGGACTTGATGGTCCAGTTCTTCCTGAACCTGACCATGAGCTGTCGAAGCTTTCGTCAGTGGAGATGATGGCTAAGGTACTGAGAGAATCTGAGGAGAAGGTGACGATCATCACCACCGGTGCACAGACCAATATTGCAGCCTTGCTTCTGTCTCATCCAGAACTTAAGGATAAGATCGAGATGATATCGACTATGGGCGGTGGGCTAAGAAACGGCAATTGGACCTCAGGAGCTGAATTCAATATCCTTGTGGATCCAGAAGCTGCCTATACCGTATACCATAGCGGCGTTCCATTGCAGATGTGCGGCTTGGATGTCACCGAAAGGGCTCTTGTCTATCCTGAAGATTGGGAAAGAATCAGGGCACTTAAGAATCCGGTAGCGGAAGTGGTGGCAGGCTGGTTCGACTTCTTCTTCATCCATGTGAGCTCGCTTGGATGGAAGGGAGCTACGACCCATGATCCATGTGCCGTCATGTCGTTGCTTCATCCTGAGATATTCGATATCAGAGACTACTATGTCGATATTGAACTGCATGGCGAATATTGCCGTGGCGCAACGGTTGCCGACTACAACGGCAAGACAGGAAACAAGCCAAACTGCCGATGTGTTGTCGATCTTGATAGAGAGAAGTTTGTGGACTACCTGGTGGAAGCCTGCAGCAAGTTTGCTGGATGGGAGATATAAGATGGAAAGAATACCTATTTGGATAGATACCGATACTGGTGTAGATGATGCGGTAGCTTTGCTGCTGGCACTCAAGCTTGACAAGCTTGACATCAAAGGCGTGTCAGCTGTAGCTGGCAATTCAACCTTGGACAATACCTTCAGGAATGCCCGTGACGTATTGTCTCTGGCAGAAAGAGAAGACATCAAGGTCTACGCTGGTGCCGATAGGCCTCTGGTCAAGGAACTTAGGACCTCGGTCATTGCCCATGGCGATAATGGCCTAGGCAACGCGATCATTCCTGCCAGCAAGGCTCCAATCGAAGAAGAGAATGCCTATGACGCATTATATGAATGCGCCAAAGCTCTTGAGGGAGAGCTGGTGCTTGTGACCATTGGCCCATTGACCAATGTGGCCATTGCCATCGCCAAGCATCCTGATATTGTCGACTACATCAAGGAGATCGACATGATGGGCGGAGCTGCCGATGGAGGAAATGTTACCCCATGCGCTGAATTCAATGTGTTTGTCGATCCGCATGCAGCCGAGAATGTCTTCAAGTCAGGCATCAAGATCAATATGTTTGGCTTGGATGTGACGCTCAAGGCTTTACTCAATATTAATGATATTGAAGAGATCAGAAGCTATGGTAACAAGGCTTCAAAGCTCTTTGCGGATTCAACCCCATTGCTGCAGAAGCTATATGAGAACCATGTCAATCCTGGACTTTGCGAACATGACAGCTGTCCTATCATGTATCTGGCATATCCAGAGATGTTTGTGGGCAAGGAATGTGGTGTGTATTGCGAGACGCAGGGCAACCTGACGATGGGCAAGACCGTCACTGACCTATGGACAGATTATAAGTATGAGGACCGCCACTGCAAGGTTTTCCTTGATGTAGATAGGGAAGCATTTGCGGACAAAATAAAAGAAATATACAGATCATATTAGGAGGAGAAGATTATGAGTGAGAATGCTTGGAAGAAGTATCAGGGAAAGAACATCAAGAAGGTAATGGATTTCTGTGAGGGATATAAGACCTTTCTGGGAAATGCCAAGACCGAAAGAGAATCGGTAACTGAGGCCATAAAGGATGCCAAGAAAGCCGGTTTCAAGGAATTCAAGAAGGTTAGCAAGATCAAGGCTGGCGACAAGTTCTATTTTGATAATCGCGGCAAGTCATTGGCTTTGTTTGTGGTAGGAAGCAAGGACATCGAAGATGGCATGAACATCCTTGGCGCCCATATCGATTCGCCAAGACTTGACCTTAAGCCAGTTCCTCTATATGAGGACAATGGTCTTGTACTGTTTGATACCCACTACTATGGAGGCATCAAGAAGTATCAGTGGACTGCTTTGCCATTGGCGCTGCATGGTGTCGTATGCAAGAAGGATGGAAGCACCATCGTAATCAATATCGGCGAGAAGGATGATGATGCCGTACTGGAGATCTCTGATCTGCTTCCACATCTGGCAAAGGACCAGATGCAGAAGAATGCTGCATCTGTCATTGAAGGCGATGACCTCAATGCGCTTGTAGGTTCTATTCCAGCCAAGGAAAACAAAGATGAGAAGGAACTGGTCAAGGCCAATATCCTTTCGATCCTGAAGAAGGAATATGGCATTGAAGAGGACGACTTCACTTCAGCTGAACTGGAGCTTGTGCCTGCCGGAAAGCCACGCGATCTGGGCTTGGATAGAAGCATGATTCTTGGCTATGGCCATGACGATAGAATCTGTGCCTATACATCATTAGAGGCCATTCTCGATATGGATAAGCCTGAAAGGACATCAGTATGCATCCTGACCGATAAGGAAGAGATCGGTTCAGTTGGTTCAACCGGTGCTGAATCTTCATTCTTCGAGAACTGCGTTGCGGAACTGATCAATGTTCAAGGCGGCTACAACGATCTCAAGCTGAGACATGCCTTGGAGAGATCACGCATGCTGTCATCGGATGTAACGGTTGCGGTAGACCCTAACTTCCCAGGCGTTACGGAAGCCAAGAATGCGGCAAGATTCGGAAATGGCATCGCTTTCTGCAAGTATACAGGCTCAAGAGGCAAGAGCGGTTCCAATGATGCGCCAGCTGAATTCGTTGCCAAGGTCAAGAAGGCAATGGATGATAATGGTGTATCATATCAGTTCTGCGAACTTGGCAAGGTTGACCAGGGCGGCGGCGGAACGATCGCCTTTGTGCTAGGCAACAAGAATATGGATGTATTGGATGCCGGCATCGCTTTGCAGAATATGCACGCTCCATACGAGTCCGCTTCCAAGGTAGATATCTATGAGGCATATCTTGCCTACAAGGCATTCCTCAAGGACATGAAATAATGATCGTACTCTACGACGAATCCATCTTGGCCTATGTCGCATCGATCAGAAAGTATTTTGGGCTTTCTTCAAGCTATGAGGCAAACAGAAAATTCTCTGCATTGCTGAATGAAAGAAAGCCTGAGAAGATCTTCATGATTCTGATTGATGGCATGGGTTCCAACCTTATAAAGAAGAAGCTTCCAGAAGATTCTTTCCTAAGAAGGAATATGGCTTTCGAGACCGCTTCCGTCTTTCCGCCAACCACTACGGCTGCCACAACCTCTATCCAGAATGGCAAGGCGCCTAACGAGAATGGATGGCTTGGATGGACACAGTATCTCAAGGAAGTCGATGACATCATCATACCTTTCTATGGGTCAAGCTACTATGATGACATCGATTACGGAAGCGATATCTTTGAAAGATGCGTTCCGGTTGCGCGTACCGATGCCGAACTCAACATGCTTGGAATCAATGCGACGACTGTCTTCCCGGACTTCAAGCATAATGGCTGCAAGAGCTTTGATGAGATGTGCAGCCGCCTGATCGACTATTCTCATCACGAGACATACGAATATGTATATGCCTATTGGGATCGTTATGATACCTATATGCATAGGCATGGACCTAGCTCAAAGGTCTGCGATGCCTATCTGAGATATATCGATGCCGAACTTGAAAGACTTGCGGAAAACATCAGCGAGAAGACAATGCTGGTGATTGTGGCTGACCATGGACAGATTGATGTGAAGGAGACATACAATCTCTGCGGATCGAAGTATGACAAATACTTTTCTATGCGCCCTTCGCTTGAACCAAGAGCCCAGACCTTCTTCATCAAGGAAGGCATGGAGGATGAATTCGAGAAGTCATTTAAGGAAGAATTTGAAGATCGTTTCGTATTGCTCAGTCGTCAGGAAGTATTGGAGACAAAGCTATTCGGCGATCATGAAAGCGGCAAGCGCTTTGAAGAATTCTTGGGCGACTATCTGGCCATAGCAAAAAGTGGCACAGTCTTCACCTATCAGAAGAATCTCTCCTTCATAATGAAGGGCCAGCATGCCGGAATGTGCGAAGATGAACTGATGGTTCCGGTCGTAGTATATCAGAAATAGCTTCATATACTAGCAAATAGAAAAAAGCCCAGTTTTGGGCTTTTTGCATAACTGATATAATCTATCTGTAGCTGTATGCATTATTGAGAAAGGATCGACGATGATAAGAGAAGCCAGGAAAGATGATTATGGAAGACTTCTGGAACTGTGCGTTCTGGAGGGCTGGAAGACACAGAAAGATAGGCCAGAGAATTTCTTTGCGGCTTTGGATAGCAGCTTGAGTCTTGTGTATGAAAAGGATGATAAGATTGTGGGCTTTGCCAGAGCCATCAGCGATGGCCATCTTACGACCTATCTCTGCGAACTGGTGGTTGATAAAGAGTATCGCCATCAGGGCATAGCTACCAGTCTTATTGATGAGGTCTTCAACAGATACCCTGAAGGAAGGATGGAACTTCTGTCATCTTGCGACATCTTCTATGAGAAGCTTGGCTTCAATAAGGTAGGCAATGGCTTTAGGCTCTTGAAGCATTGATGTACTATAATAGAGAAAAGGGGAAATCGTCATGAACAACAAATATGTGCTTAGCAGAGGACAGAATGTAAGATATGTCAAGGAACACCTGGATGAATTCATCGCCAACAACATGGCCCTATCGCGCTATGAGAAGGATGATCCGTTCTATGGTAAGGCCTATGACAATTTTGTGAAGTCTTTCGACTATATCCTGAACAATCAGGATGTCGAGAATGACTATCACTGCCTGTTGACGCTCCATGACATTCTGATGGATGGACTTGATGATGGCATCAAGAGCGAACTTACATCTGAGCAGATTGAAGAGCTGAGCTCCATGATCAATCAGCCAGCCAAAAGCAATATGGAGATTGCGATCGATGTGATGCTTTACATATTGGAGAAACGGCTGTTTACCGATGGTGACGTCAGAGCCGCCTTGGCTTTTGCGAATAAGCTGATGGTCGACAATGGCTGCGGCTTCATTACGATTCTTCCTGATAAGAAAGACATATTCAGAGCGAAGCTGAAGGACTATAAGGAGACCGGCAATACCGATATCAAGCTATGGATCTATCAGTACTGCATCAAGGGTCCTAAACTGGAGTACTAGATGACAAACAAGAAAGTGGTCAGGCTGACGATTACGGCATTGATGGCGGCGCTATGCTATGTGGCGTTCTCGTTTCTGCAGATAAAGATTCCAACACCAGCCGGCTATAGTTCGTTCCATCTGGGCAATGTATTTCTGGCACTGGCAGCTATGATACTGGGTGGCATTCCAGGCGGCATTGCCGGATCTATCGGCATGGGAATTGGCGATCTATTGGATCCGGCCTATGTGGTGACGGCACCTAAGACCTTGTTTCTGAAATTCACGATCGGCTTTGTGACCGGCTATATGGCCCACAAGGTCTTCAGGATAAATGAGCTTGAGGGAATGAATCTCAAGAAGAAGGCGGCTATGTCGATTGGGGCAGGCGCTCTATACAATATTGTTGCTGAACCGCTTGTCTCATTTCTCTACTACAAGATCATGTTGGGAAACGAGACCAAGGCCATGAGCTATCTGGTGGCAGCTAAATGGATCACCACCAGCATCAATGCTCTGCTGACATTCGTCATCGCAACTGTGCTGTATCTGGAACTTAGAAGAAGGATGCCTTCGATAAAAGAATTAAGTGATTGAAAAAAGGTCCGTAAGGACCTTTTAGATTGACTCTATGAATTTTCTGACGATATCGATGCCCGATATGAAGGTTCCAAGCGAGGAGAACAGATTGGCCAAGAGCACCAGAATCAGTATCCTTGTGACTCTATTCTTCCAGAAGCCTTTTAGGGTTGAGGTATCTTCGGCGATATCCTCGAAATCCTTGACCTTAGGCTTTCTGACCATCGCTTCCACAAGACCCGCAAAGAAGCCAGAGGCCATGAGCGGATTCAATGATGTGATTGGAGCCGTGATGAAGGCTGTAAGGATAGAAAGCGGATGGCCTAAGGCAATCAGCGTTCCTATCGCTGAAAGTGTGCCATTCCACAGAATCCATGACTTGATCTGGGATAGTCCCATCTCACGATTGGTGAAGATGGTATAGGCAATCATCAAGATGATGGCTGCCGGTATGATCCATTTGGTCAATGAACCAAGGCCTTTCTTCTTGCCGGTCTCATCAAGCTTATCGGTATCGACCTCTGTATCAAGATACTTCTTGATGCCGATCGAATGGGCGGCACCGATGATGGCGACGATCTTCTTTCCGGGAGCAGTCTTGATCTTCTGGCAGAGATACATGTCTCTTTCATCGACCAGAACATGCTTGACGGTCGGGAATTCCTTTCCTATGTCCAGAAGCGCTGCCTCTAGGGCATCGGCTTCCTTGCGCTTGGCGATATCTTCTT
>CALFPO010000084.1 GCA_937919165.1 uncultured Bacillota bacterium
TCACAGGGCTTCATACCTGTTTTTTAAACCTGTCTACTTTCGTTTGACAAGTTCAAATCGGTGGGCTTTTTTGTACATTGTGATTCTTATCTTTATGCTAAGCCAGTGAACTGTCCCTTGCCGACATTGGCAGAAGCGGCAATTTCTTTCTCCCAGTTCAGGTGCTGGAAAGGCTTTGCTGCCTCAGCGGTCTTGAGCCATCCCTGGAAATCATCCATGACTTCCTTTGACCAGGTCAATACATCGATATCTGCTGATGTATATCTGCCTTCCTTGATTCTTTCGAAACCGAATATATCCTTGACCTGGGTCTTTTCGCCCTGTTCAGCAACCTCTTCAGCCATATGGGCAGGTATGAACAGTACACCCTCGCAAGTAGCCAATACGACATCGCCAGGCATGCATACGGCCTTGCCGATTCTGCATGGCCTATTGATGCCCTGAAGCAATACATCTCTTAGTCCTTCTGGTGCGATGCTTCTGTAGTACATCTGGAAATCAGGGATCTCAACGATCTGCTGAAGGTCTCTGACAGCTCCCCATACAATGGCGCCACCGCGCTTGGTCTTCTTATGGATAGCGGTCGAAAGGTTTCCGCCTACGAATGTTCCATACTGGTTCTTGTCGAACATATCGACAACCAGGATATCATCTTCCTGCAGCTGCGCAATCGACCACTGATTGAAGAATCCGGAATAGCCCTGGTCCCAGCCGTCCTGCAGCATATTCATATGCACGTCAGGTCTTGTAGGAACCATCGATACGGTCAAGGCTCTGCCGACCATGACATAGTTAGGGTCAGGATTGGTCTTCTTTAGTTCTCCCTCGAACTGATACTTGTAGCCCTTGTCATGCAGAGGCTTCCAGGCTTCCTCTGTCTTGCATCTTCTGATGCGATCCAGAGTGCTCTGCGGTACCTTTGGCCTTCCATCCTCAAAACGTTCGCCCTTCCATTCGGAAGTAAGCATGATCAGGTCTTCTTTGTTTAAAATGTACTCCATATATTCTCCCATCTTTGGACTTTTGCCGGATGCAACGCCGCCTGCAAGTGCCATTAATATTTCAGATTAACTACATATATAATATGCAAAAATGTCCCATCAATAAAGTAATTTCATATCGTGAAACTATTTCCTAAGCTCAGTCGTCACAAACTCAGCCTTGCCCTTAAGCGTATGTGAACCGTTTCCGGCCGCTATAAACAAGGTATCGCCCTTTATCAGCTCAACATCATCGATCACAAGCTTCCCATCAGTCACAGTCATGCTGATATATGAATCACTATTCTCATATAATTCATAGCTCTTCTTCAGGCTATAATGCTCAATCCTGAAGTTCTTGATCTCAACCAATGATTCCTTGAATACATTCTCATCATCGATCAAGGTCTTCTTGATTTCCTTCTTGTTGTTGTTGCCTACCTTGATGACATCCAAGGCCTTATCGATATGCAGCTGCCTCTTGTTGCCATTCTTGTCGACCCTGTCAAAATCATATAGACGATAGGTGCAGTTTGACAATTGCTGGAATTCGATCAGGGTTATGCCCACGCCTATCGCATGCACTGTTCCGGCATCGATCTTGAAGACATCACCATCCTCAACATCTACTCTATTCAGTAAATCGCATATCGTATTATCATTGATCGCATCTCTTATTTCCTGCTTGCTGTAATCATTATTGAAGCCAAAGTAGATGAAGGCACCATCTTCATGGCCAAGAATATACCAGGCTTCTGACTTGCCCCAATCGTTCTCATATTTTCTTGCGTAATCGTCATCAGGATGAACCTGGATGCTCAAGGCATCTCTTGAATCGATGAACTTGACCAATACTGGAAGTTCATTGGTCTTGCCTAGATATTCAGGATGCCTATCCAGAACATCAGAAAGAAGTTCATCATTGACCTTGCATATTCCATCAGGATGAGTAGACAGTTCCCAGCTTTCCGCTACGATATCTGAGTCTGTCTGCTTATTGTAGTATCTCTTCAGTTTGTCTCCGCCCCACAAGTAATCTTTGTATACTGGGCTAATCTTAAATATTGGCATTTCTTATCTCGCTTTCATTGATACCTACATACATATTATATGAATTGTAGCCAAAAGAATGATGCATAATTTCACTACAAAAAAGGCAATCCCTTTTGGGATTGCCATGCTGTCATATCTAGTGGCAGACCTTGCCAGGATTGAGGATATTCTTTGGATCGAATACCTTCTTGATGGCCTGCATCATCTCAATCTGATTGTCGCCTAGCTGTTCTCTCAGATAGACCTTCTTGGCATAGCCGATGCCATGTTCGCCAGATACCTGTCCGCCGAATTCCCTGGCCTTGGCATAAAGCAGCTCGAAGGCATCAGACAGCTTCTTCTGCCATACTTCATCAGGCATGCTGTCGCGGCAGATATAGATATGCAGGTTTCCGTCTCCGGCATGGCCGAATGAAGGAATCCTTACTTCCAGCTTCTTGGCTACCTCATGGGTATATTCGATGAAGTCTGCGACTCTGCTCTTAGGAACGACGACATCGCATTCATCCATCTCATCGGTAGAGGCCTTGATTGCCTCAAGGAAGGCACCTCTGGCGCTCCACACGGACTTCTTGCGCTCTTCGGTATCGATGAAGTATCCATCGATGGCGCCCTTCTCGATGCACAGATCGGCTACCTTGGTGTATTCCTGCTCAATGGCTTCCCTATTGTTTCCATCAAAGGTCAAAAGGATATAGGCTTCATAGTTGGTGTCAGGGAACTTCTTGCCCAAGAAATCCTCAGCCGAGATGATCGTATCAAGCGACATGTATTCGATGGCTGTCAATGAAGCCTTGGACTTGATGATCTCAGGTACGACCTCAATGGCCTTGGCCATAGACTCGAATGGCAGCAGCATCGATACGTTCTCGCTAGGAAGCGGAACGATCTTCAGGATCGCTTCGGTGATGATGCACAAGGTTCCTTCGCTTCCGATAATCAGATCCTTGAGGTCATAGCCCGAAGAGTTCTTGACGCACTTGTTTCCGAAATGTTCGATCTTGCCATTAGGCAATACGACGGTCAGTCCTCTTACATAGTCTCTGGTGACGCCATACTTGACGGCTCTCATGCCGCCGGCATTGGTCGAGATGTTGCCGCCGATGGTCGCTGACTTCTCGCCTGGATCAGGCGGGTAAAGGAAGTTGTTGCTTTCGACGTAGGCCTGAAGGTCCATCAGCAGTACGCCTGGCTCAACCGTAACGGTCAGATTATCCGCATCAAGCTCCAGGATATGGTTCATCAGCTTGGTGCAGATCATGATGCCACCTTCTAGGGCAACGGCTGCACCGACCAGGTCAGTGCCCGAACCGCGGGCTACGACCGGAATCTCCTTCTCATAGGCATAGGCCATGATCTTGGATACTTCCTCAGTGCTTAGCACATCGATCAGCACATCAGGGATATTCTCGACGCTGCCCAGTTCATCATGGGCGTAGTCATGGGAAATCTCATCTCCCACATATATGCGGTTTTCAGGCACAAGGCTTCTAAGATAAGTGATGTCCTGTTCATCTATTTTCTTGTACATCTATCTGCCCTCCTTGATCATTTCCACAAGTTTAGGTACTATCTCATACATGTCTCCGACGATGCCATAGTTGGCTACATCGAATATTGGAGCATCAGGATCGCTGTTTATGGCGATGATCGTCTCTGAAGTCTTCATGCCTGAGACAAACTGGATGGCTCCAGAAATGCCTAAGGTGATGATGAGCTTAGGCTTGACGGTCTTGCCGCTTAAGCCGATCTGATGCTTGGCATCGAACATTCCCGATTCGACCATCGGTCTTGAGCAGGCAATGTTGGCGCCCAGCAGTTCAGCCAGCTCATTGACCATCTTCATGTCGTCCAATGACTTTAATCCACGTCCGACAGCTACGATGACATCCGATTCAGAGATATCAAGTTCCTTTGGCTTCTCTTCGATGCTTAGGATGGTCGTATGGCTATCAAGCCATTCAGGCTTGATCGAAACCATCTCGACTGTTCCGCTAGGATTGTCGACCTTGGCTGGAGCCGAGAAGACCTTGTAGCGCACTGTCGCAAACTGCGGACGATGGTTAGGGTTGATGATCTGGGCCATGATGTTTCCGCCAAAGGCTGGTCTTATCTGTACCAGATCGGTATTCTCCTTCATCTCAAGCTGCGTGCAGTCAGCTGTAAGTCCCGTATGGAAACGGGCCGCAACTCTTGGAGCCAATGATCTTCCCACGTTGGTTGCGCCAACCAAGATAGATGATGGCTTGATCCTTTCGATGAAGTCTGCAAAGCAGTTGGCATAGGTTTCGATATCGAAATCCTTGAGCTTCTCATGGTCATAGGCAAATACCTTGTCTACGCCATATTCCAGCAATTCATCGATATTCTTCTTCAAATCATAGCCAATGGCAATGGCATATACTGGATGATCGATCACCTTAGCCAGATTCTTGGCCTCGCCGATCAGTTCGAATGTCACAGGCTTTGTTATGCCATGGTCGACATCGGCATATACGCAGATGCCCTTATAGTCATCCTTGTTTATGGTCTCTACGACATCCTCTTCAAAGGTAACGACACCCTGAGGACCCTTGCGTACGCACATCTTGCAGGTTTTGCAGGCAGCATTGATCTCAAGCTTGCCGTCATTGTAGCTTATGGCGCCGAATGGGCACAGTTCCACCAGGGCCTTGCCGGTTTCATCATTAACCAAATTCTGATTGATCTTTAGTCCCATCTTGTCCTCCTATATGAATTTCTTGGCCTTCAGGATCTTGTAGGTCTCCTCAGCCAGATTTCCTTCCGTAAACATTTCCTTGTCCTTGCGCTTGTCAGGCTCAAAGATTCTCTCGACCTGAGTTGCGGAACCCTTGAGTCCATAGTGGTTCTCATCCTTGTCTTCCACATCTGCAAAGGTAATGACCTTGATGAGGTCAGCACAATCCTTCAGTTCACGCTTGCGCTTGTATGAAGGAAGTCTTGGGGTATTGATTTCGTTGTCTGCACAGATAAGGCAAGGCATCGTAACTTCAGCTGTCACAACCTTATTGTCAAGATTCGATACATACTGAATCTTTCCTTCATTAACGTCAATAGACCTGACATTGGCAACATGAGGAATGCCTAGATGCTCAGCCAGCTCAGCACCTACCTGGGCTGTATCGCCATCGGTGGTCTGCTTTCCGGTAAGGATCAGATCATAGTCGCCTAAGGTCTTGATGCCACTGCATAGCGTATATGATGTCGCCAATACATCGGCACCGCCAAACTTGCGGTCAGATATCAATAAGCCTTCATCGGCTCCCATATAGATAGCCTCACGTATCACTTCAAGCGCAGCAGGAGGCCCCATAGAGATCACCTTAAGTGATCCGCCATTCTTTTCAATTAGTCTCAAAGCCAGCTCCAAGGCATTGAGATCGTATGGATTCATCTTTGAAGCCACACCATCTCTTATCAATGTTCCTGTCACAGGATCGACATTGACATTCGATGTGCCTGGAACCTGCTTGATGCATACAACAATATTCATCTTTCGCTCCCTTCCTTATCTCTTGACAACCATCACTGATACGCCATCAGGAATGGCTGCAATGCTTGCGTCCTGTCCAACAAGCTCTCTGGCCTTGGCCAAAGCCTCGTTCAGAGTCTTTGCCGGAATCATTCTGAAATCTTTTATCATATCTTCATCCTGCTCGGATACATAGATGACTCTTGCATGCCTCAATATTCTGACCAGTATCTGCGACTCCCATTGATCGGCAATGGTGTGGTCTGCATCCCTTTCCATGAATTCGGCATACATCTGCTCAAGTGGCTTGCCTGACTTGAAAGTCTCATAGAACGATTCTCCGCCATGGCCATCAGCAGCCGATGCCAGCATGATGATCACGCCATCTTTTCTGACGGTCGCTTCAGCAGCTGTCATGCCCTTGACGGACTGGTAGATGTTCTGATCAAGCGGATAGCCGCCATTTGTGGAAATGGCGATATCGGCATCAAGCCCATCGACCATGCAGTATCTGCTCAAGAATTCTACGCCGCTTAGATGAGCCTTCTCGACATCGCCGCTCACCGCATAGACAACCTTCTTCTCGGCATTGATCACCACATTGCATATGAAAGCAAGATTGGCCTTCTTGGCCGCCCAAAGCATATCTTCATGGATTGGGTTGCCCTCTAATATGCCTGTTCTTGCGTATGGCGAATCGATGAACTTCGAGCAATGGTTCGCCAGAACGGTGACCTTTGATGCCACGCCTGGCAATATCGATTTCCTGCCTCCCGAGAAGCCCGCAAAGAAATGCGGCTCAATGAATCCTTCTGAACACAATAGATCAGCCTCATAGGCAACCTTATTGATCAGTAATTCGCCGCCTGAAGGAAGAATGCCGATCGATACCATATCGTCCATCTCAGTCGACTTATGGATAACGATCTTTTCGTTATTTACAATCTCTTCGCCAAACTTGTTTATAAGCTCATCTCTTGTCGTCTCGCGATGGAAACCTGTCGCTATCAGCAAGGTAATATCGGCATCTGGATTGCCCTTTCTTATCTCCTTAAGCATCTGCGGAATGATGATTTTGCTAGGAACAGGCCTTGTATGGTCTGAACAGATGATCACGACCTTATCCTTGCCTTTCGCAAGTTCACAAAGCCTTTCTGAGCCGATTGGTTCCTCTAAGGCCTTGCGCACAAGATTCTCTTCGCTGTCTTCTGGAACATAGTCATTAAGATGCGAAAGCAGCACACCCTTCAGATGACTGTCTTCGATCTCTGTCTCCAGGAATCCCTTCCCATATGGGAAACTAAGTTTTGCCATATCTATCCCCTATCTTTCTAATAACCAAGATCCTCATCGATCAGCACTATCTCATAAGGACCTGAACTAGGCTTATGCCACAATACGGTAAGGCCATTGCAGATCCTCTCTGGTGCCTTGCAGTCATGGCACTTCAGATCCATGACGCATGGCGTCTTCTTGTTTAGCCTTTTCGCATTGAGTGGTGCCGCAACATTCCTGGCCCTATATAATGCCTCATCGAAGTTCTCGGCAATCTTGTTTCTGCCAACCACAAAATAGACCTTCTCATGGCCATACAGCTCGCCTGATATGCGGTTGCAGGTACCATCGATATTGATGATCTCGCCATTCTTTGACATGCCGTTGACGCTGCACATGAAGATCTGGCAGGTCTGTTCCTTCTTGTTCATTTCTTCTGAGCTTACGCCCTCAGGAAGTCTCCAATGCCAGTACACTTCATTGTCCATAGACAAGGCATCATACATGCCCAATTGCTCCAGCGTCATTGAACCGCCAAAGCCCACAGTCTTGCCCTTTATTTCCTCTTTGAGATACTCAACAGCCTCTTTTCCACTAGAAAAGACACTCACTTCATATCCAAGAGATATAAGCTTACTCTTCATTTCTTCAAAGTCCATATTGTTGCTCCTTCAAAAGCAACTTCATTATATATCAATAACTTTGTGAAATATTTAATTAATTTAACATGACAAAAACTATTATATTTCCTATCACCATTCTCATATCATCATCAACAAAAAGCTGTTATATAATACAGTCGTGATTTATCTATTATTGTCATCTTTAGGAAGCATCATCATCCCATTTGTCATCAGACTATCCAAAGGCAAAGCAGAAAGCAATTATGGCCTATATTTCTGCAACTATTTCATGTGCCTTTGCCTAGCTTTAGCCTTCAATGGTGAATTCAAGCCAATGTCTTATGGCAAGGATATGCTTCCTGTATTGATTGTAGGAGCCTTTACTGGTGTGTTCTATCTGGTAAGCCTCTACTACTTTGATGTCTGCATACAGAAGTGCGGCATTGTGGTAACCACCATATTCAAGAAGACTCAACTGATAGTGCCAATCCTTGTTTCGGTTGTCATATTCAAACATTCAATGAAGTTCAATCAGTTCATTGGCGTTGCCCTATCTCTGCTGGCAATCATTATCATGAACTATCAGAAAGGCAGCCTATCTAAGATAAACAATCTTGGTGTTCTGCTTATCGGTGTCATAACAGGAGGTATGTCTGATTCCTTCAAGAATATCTTCAATGAATTATGCAATCCCGCATTATCTAATTACTTTGTCATATTCCTGTTTGCCTTTGCGCTTATCTCGACAGGCATAGCAATGTTGTTCATCAAGAGCAAGATTAGCAAGTATGAGATACTCTATGGCTTTGCCTTGGGCATTCCTAATTTCCTAAGCGCACAGGCATTGACCATGGCTTTGTCTCGCGTCAATCCTGTCATTGCCTTTCCTATTAACTACATGCTGACAATGGTCGGCACAGCTTTGGTAGGCATACTCTTCTTCAAAGAGAAAGTAGATCTAAAAAAGATCATCGCAATGATTATCGTAATCATCGCAATGATCATCATCAACATATAAGAATCATCTTTCATCAGATATCAAACTACATAACATATTCACTGTTGCCGTTTCTTCTGAACATGATTATGTCGTTTTTTTATTAGCTACTCAACGCCAGTATATGGAACTACATAGACTATCTCTATCTCTGGTTCAGGCTCAGGTTCTGGTTCTGGATCAGGTTTCGGTTCAGGCTTTCTTGGATTGATGTCGTATTTGACATCATCTCTGAATGGCACATGAAGCGACAGTTCTGTGTTGGTTTCTAGGCTTCCGGCTGGAAGGGTAAGATCAACCAGATCATGGGATTCATGTTCAGGAGTGCCGATGAAGTATACAGATATCGTATTCTCATCAAGATCCAGATATTCGCATATCGCATCCATGCCGTTGACATGGGCAAGGGTTGTGCCTTCGATGCCGATATCGATGTTGTCTCCTTCGACCTTTATGTATACATATTGTTTATTCAGTTCCTCATCTACGATTCCCTCGATGGTAGATGGCTCTGTATAGTAGCAGATAACAGGCAGATATGTGATGTCATAGACCACATCTTCAATCGGATTGTTGCTTAGGCCTTCCAGCATATAGTTCTCGATGTGGCCAGCTGGAACCGTAACGATGATGTTGTCATCACATTCCTCTTGTGGTGTTCCCTTCACTTCGATCTTGAGTTTGTATCCATCATCGAGAATCGATACCACCTTGGCTTCTAAACTTCCAGATGGAAGGTTCAGCCATGAGGTCACATCGTCACCCTCTTCGATATCCACGAACTTGAATTCCTCGTCCTTGGTGAAGACATAGATCGTTTCCTGAAGTGGCACGCCGACATTCCCTTCAACCTTCTCGCTTACCAGCAACTCAATGCTTCCGGATGCCTCGACAGAAACTATTGAGCATATGCCAAATAGCATCAGAAACAGTACATACATTATTTTGCGCATTGTCTTATACCTCTCTTTCTCTTGATTTTCCCTTGGCCATAAAGAAAAGATAACCCTAATTGTTTGGGGTTATCTTGATGATATATATCGACAATGATAATAATGTACCCACTCCTTGTGGACGGTACATTTACCTAGGGCTGTTTCCCTTCACGAAACAGCCTTTTTAAACCAGAATAGTAATTATGCAATTGTTTCAATGGTCAGTCATAGAAGGCAGCCAGTAGTTTCCATACTCTCTTTTTTGCTTCACTGATGTATAGGGAGTATGTTTTTTCGCTGTTTAGTGTATATTTTTTGAGCTTTTCATCAAAAGAAACATATTTTATAGCGATATTGGAACCATTCATCCACATATTATTCCTATCGTTAAAGTCCCGATAAATCCTCATCTGTTTACCTGTGATCGTATTCTCTACAATCATGTTTGTGCGATACTCGTTCCACAAATCAAATACGCTTCTCAGTTCATCATCCTTCATGAAACTGAATTTCTTGTTTCTTATCATGTTGACAAACTGATCAGCCGTATACGTGCCAAGTGGGTAAAAGCTACGTATCGTTGATTTTAGATTGCTTTCCGTCTCGTTTCTGTACATTCTGTCTATCCAATAGATACGTCCGTCCTTTACCTGGATAAACACATTATTGTTGTATAGATTTTGTGGAAACTCCGCTATCCTGAACAAACCTTTCGAATTGTTTTCAAGAATCTGATACATTCCATTCTCAATCGGCTTTGCAGTCAAACTTGTTAGATCATAAAGCCAAATCGTTCTATAACCTAATTCTTTATAAAAACTGTTTCGCGTCTCAAAATCATTGCCAATGAATGAGTGCTGAATTTCAATACATGTCTTCGCTTTTTCATAGAGAACATCAGCATATTTGTACTTTCCCGTCTTTTCGTTCTTTGTATATTTTTCTATTTCGGCAAATCCTAAAAATCTTTCTTTCCATTTCATATGCCATCCGGTTTCAGAATAGTGTCTCATTTTTGAAAGAATATCATACCTGGTTTTCTTTTCTTCAGATAAATTATTGTAATCCTCTCGCGATAGGTAGAGTCTGAAATGCGGTCTTCCATTAGCTTTTGCGGCTTTGATGTAGATTACTCTAAACTCATCTTCAATATCTACAAATTCGCATTTTCTGTCTATCTTTCCGTCATGCACGTCCCGAGCGGAAACTATCTCTTCACTGTCGAATAATTTTGCATAGAACATATCTTTTCCCTCGATATTAGAATAACAATAAAACTGTAAAGAAAAATAAACATTATATATTGTGCAGCTATCAACGTGTTTGACTTGATGATTTTTTATCGTTAAGAGTTGTCTTGACTGCGCTATTTGCACATGATCGCTAACATTGTTGTTTACTCTTTACTAGTTTTTGATCTGGATTTTTCCTTTACACTATGTCTGGTGTTTTAACTATGTGCGATACTATTTGAATTGCATAACGTATCCTTTATTTCATTTTATAATAATATTCATGCCTGTACGCGAATTATATGATTATTAAATCATTCGCAAACGAGGATACAATATGTTCACAATAGCGGTCTCATTTAAACATTACTTTATGAATGCTTATAAGCCTAATTTCCCTGTAGTTAATAAATCTCATATTTATGAACTAGTCAACCATTCGTAGACAGTTTATAAAAAGTGCTCAAACCCCAATTCA
>CALFPO010000085.1 GCA_937919165.1 uncultured Bacillota bacterium
TACTCCGACACCGCCCGCATTGACGGCTTTTGATGGCGCAACAATCAGGCCCTCGCATCCACGCAGGAAGTTGAGCGCATCGTTTGTTGTAGGCATATTCGCAACTTCGATATAGTACTTGACGCCTGATTCCGCAATCTTCTTGGCGCTATCGATATTGACATCGTTCTGGGTTGCAGCTGGCATATATATGTCGACATCCTTGACACCCCAGAATTTTTCATTTGGCACGAATTCGCAATTGAACTTATCTGCATAAGGCTTGCAGTGCATTGGATCGTTCTTTCTCATTTCCAGAATGAAGTTCAGCTTCTCTTCACCTACAATGCCGTCTTCATCATGGACATAGCCATCAGGACCAGCCATATAGGTAACCTTGGCGCCAAGTTCAGAAGCCTTCTTCATGATGCCCCAAGCCACATTGCCATATCCTGATACGCCAATGCGCTTGCCTACGATCGTATCGCCTTCATGTTCAAGAACTTCATTTAGATAATAGATAGCACCATAGCCTGTGGCTTCTGGTCTGATCAATGATCCACCATAGCTAAGACCCTTGCCGGTCAGGACACCGTTTTCATAGGTACCCTTCAGTCTTCTGTATTGGCCAAAGAGATAGCCTATCTCTCTTCCGCCAACGCCCATATCGCCGGCAGGTACATCGATGTTAGGACCGATATATCTATACAGGGCTGTCATGTAGCTCTGGCAGAAACGCATAATCTCGGCATCGGATTTGCCGGCTGGATCGAAATCCGAACCGCCCTTTCCTCCACCTATTGGCAAGCCGGTAAGGCTGTTCTTGTATGTCTGTTCAAAGCCAAGGAACTTCATGATTGAAGGATTGACGTTCTTCTGGAATCTCAGGCCTCCCTTGTATGGCCCAATTGCGCCATTGAATTGGCAGCGATAGCCAGTATTGGTATGAACGTTTCCGTTATCATCTGTCCAGCATACCCTGAAAGTGAACATCCTTTCTGGTTCAACCATCCTATTCAGCAGATCGGCCTTCTCGTATTCTGGATGTTTATCCATGACAGGAGAGATGGAAGAAAGAACCTCCTCTACTGTCTGTACGAATTCAGGCTCGTTGGCGTATTTCTCTTTTACACGATTGATTACATCTTCAACATATTTGTTCATAGGTAAACCTCGTTTTCTTACCCTAATTATACTTCTACTTTCCTTGATTATTTATTCCATTTCCGAATAATTATAGATAGAGGAGATCGACTATATGGAAAACATCAAATTCAGAATAGTAATGGAAAACGGCGGCATCATGGAAGGCGAAGCCTATCCTGAAGTTGCACCTAAGACCGTAGACAATTTCGTGAAGCTGATCAAAGAAAACTTCTACGATGGCATCATCTTCCATCGTGTAATCAGAGGCTTCATGATTCAAGGCGGTGACCCTAGCGGAACAGGAGCCGGTGGATCTGAAGAGACCATTCCAGGAGAGTTCCTGTCAAATGGCTTCGTCAACAACCTCAAGCACACAAGAGGCGTTCTGTCGATGGCCAGAACCATGGATCCAAACTCAGCCTCATCGCAGTTCTTCATCATGCATCAAGATGCACCGCATCTTGATGGACAGTACGCTGCCTTCGGCAAGCTCACATCAGGCTTTGAGGTATTGGATGAGATCGCCGAGACAGAGACCGACTACCGCGACAAGCCATATGAGCCACAGGTCATCAAAACCATCGAACTAATCTAGAATCAATCCTGAAGACTTCAGCAAAGCTTCAGGATTTTTTCATATAATGGATTCATGAAAAGGAGGATATATCATATCTTTTGTTCTTGTAGGATTTACAGGATTGATGATGGTCCTGTTTGAACGATTCGGATCGTTCTTTTTCCCTGCATACAGAAACATATCGAAAGGCTTTATATCCTTTCTTTCATATCTGACATCATTCTCAGAGGTTGCCATATGGGACTATCTTGCCCTATTAGCCACCATTGCCCTTGTCTTGACTTTATTGTATACAGTCATCAAAAAACAGTTCAATATCAGAACATGAATGAATAATATGTATTCCTCTGCTAGACTGACTGTCAATTGGCTTTATTATGCACTCAGGAACATCTTTACAGAAGTTCTTGGCCTCTTCAATATTGTGGCACAACTGAAATTTGGGCGACGCAAATCCGGCTTTACTGGTAAACTCACGCATTAAGTACTTATTCGTAAAACGAGCTGCAATATCAGTGCCTATCCCTTTAATTCCCAGTTCTTCTGCCAAATATGCCACCGTCGGAACAGCTATATCCGTCTGATCGGTGAGGACAACATCAGGCTTATACTTCTTTGCAAGTTCAAGATTTTTATCCTTGTCCAAAACATTAGCTACAACTCCGACATCCGCATACCGGAAAGCGGGAGAATCTTCATATAAATTTGAACAAATAACATAATTCCCTTTTTCCTTTGCAAGCTTTACTATCGGACATTGCCACTTTCCTCCGGCAACAACCAGCACTTTAGACATATCAACACACCTTCGTTTCTTAAATATTAATGCGCTCTATCATTCCTTGTCTTTTATATTAATAACTTCTCGTACAATATATTGTGGTTCCCTGTTTATATGCAAATATGTTCTTCCGACGTATTCTCCGATAAGTCCAATAAAGAACAACTCCACTCCCAGAGAAAAGAATATTGCAACCATCATAGATGACCACCCCGGATCAATTGAAGGATGCACTAACTTTCTTATTAAGACTTAAATTGCAAATATCAGTGAAGCTGCAGAAATAAACATTCCTCCCGTCATTGATACGCGCAATGGTTTAACAGTAAATCCAAGAATATTACTCCATAAACTCAAAAGCGACTTAAACGTGTACCCGGATGTCCCAACCTCTCTCTCAAAATGTTCTACCTCAACCTGAGTAATATTCGAAGTAGATCTTAATATCAATCCTAAAAGGTACGAATGCGATCCCTCATAAGAAATAATGCTATCCCTTACAAACTTTCTCATTATCCAAAAACTTGAAGTTCTCAATTGCGAAGGTTTTTTTAGAAATACAACAGCACAAGTTTTGTTAACCCAACTTCCAAACCGTCGAAACAAACTTTCTTTTTTCTCCGGATAAGCTCCATACACAACATCGAAGCCCTTATCAAAAGCGTCAAACA
>CALFPO010000086.1 GCA_937919165.1 uncultured Bacillota bacterium
TCACAGGGCTTCAGGCTGACTTTTTAGAACTGTCTACTTTCCGTTGACAAGTTCACCATTCAGGTCTGACCTTTCTTGTTTATTGGATAGTCTGTTTTAAGCTTCTACCATCATGCCATGAATCTCTAGATTCTCTTTTGGCATCTTCTCTGGAAGCTCTGCATCCCAGCCAGCGAATCTGAAGCCTTCCATTGCAGGATCTTCGATTACTTCGATCTCTTCGTTGTACTTGAGGGCTTCGATTCTGTATGCCTTGCCATTCAGGAAATAAGTGATGGTGTAGTCATACATCTTGCGCTCACCAGTAACGAAGGCAATGATTGTAGCCAGCAGACCGATGATGTGGAGGATTGTCCACTTGTCGATCATGATCATTGGAAGTCTGATGTCTTCAGTTCTGATGAACAGGATAGCAGCCAGAATTGTAAGGATAGCTGCAGCCCATTTAGACCAGCGGTTTCTGTGGAACAGATCATCGATGTCCTCGTCGTTGTTGAGCTTCTCGAGCCTGTCTTCTTCATCTTCATCATCCTTGTTGGTTCTCTTGGTGACGAACAGGATAACTGCCATAATCAAGCTAGCAACTGTACAGATCAGGTTCACCAGTGCCCATGCAGGTCCGCCTGCAAGAGGTGTGCCTTCATCATCTACGTTCTCGATGACGATAGGGGTAACCTTGGATTCCTCTACGGCTGGCTCCTCAGGAACCTCTGGGGTTGGTGTAGGAGTTGGGGTAGGGGTAGGGGTTGGAGCAGGTGTTGGCTCTGGATCTGGTGTAGGAGAAGGGGTAGGAGTTGGCTCTTCTGGTTCAGGATCTACAGGAACAACCGGAACGATCTTCCTGTCTGTGATGTTGCCGCTCTTCACTCTAACTCTAGGCAGCTGTCCCTCAACATCGATGACTGTCACCATGTGGAACTCTTCCTCATGCTCAATCGTTTCGGTGTAGGCTTCCTTGTCTACAACCTTCACTTCATGGGATTTCTCCTCATGCTTGATCTCTTCGGTCCAGGCTTCCTTGTCTACGACCTTCTCCATGTGGAATTCTTCCTCATGCTTGATCTCTTCTGTCCAGGCTTCCTTGTCTACGACGGTCTTCTTGTGGTTTGCGTCGAATACGCCGGTTCCCCACATTGACCAGTAGCTCTGCTCGCCGAACTTAAGAGTGATGGTTCCGTCCTGGTTGATTGTGAACTTGACGCCATCAAGATCGTCTCCCGATACGATGATGGATCCCTTCTTGTCGTCGTCCTTCTTGATAAGGCCTTCAAGAGTCTCTCTTGTAAGTGCGTTTCCGTCATACCATATGGCGTTTTCAAGTCCATGAGTTCTCTTGACCCAGATGATGTTGGCTGCGCCTTCGGTGGTGAACTCCTTGATGTTCTTGCTTGTAATGGGATCTCCGAATGTCAGGGTAGGATCATCTTCCTCATGGGTGATCGCAGGGTGCTCGACATACTCTGTCCAGGCTTCCTTGTCTATCTTCTTTTCTTCGTGGGATTCTTCCTCATGCTGAACATATTCGGTCCAGGCTTCTTCGTCTACGACCTTCTCCATATGGGATTCTTCCTCATGCCTGATCTCTTCGGTCCAGGCTTCCTTGTCTACTACCTTCTCTTCATGGGATACTTCCTCGACTTCAGGAATGTATTCAACTTCAGGGTTTGTGATAGATTCGGTTTCGTATCCTTCAGGAGTCTCTTCAGAGACGGTCCAGTCCTTCTTTTCCTTTGCTGCATCTACATCTATTTCGAATGTAGCGGTCCAGCCGGTGCTGGCATCAGCATCCTTCTTCATTTCGACTGTTCCGTCATCTGACTTCAGAGTAATCTCGATTACTGTATCCTCTGATGGCTCTTCGCCGTTCCAGTCGTGCGTCACATCGATAGAGATGCTTTTGACATCTTCTGTTATCTCTGTCTCAGTCGTGTCGTCAGCGCGTATTACTGCAACGTTTGCGACTGTAAGAAGCATGATGCAGATTACCGATAACAATGTCTTTATGGTTCTTTTCATCTCGATATCTCCTTTCTTCATCTATTCAACATAATGCGATATCTCAATTTACAGTTTCATTATACAAGGCGCTGGTTATATACTTGGTTATATTTTTGCTTGCGTGCCTACAAAACGTTATTTTTAGACAAAAATGGCCTTTTTCTGCATAAAAAGTGTCTTTTTCATTGTTTTTCATCAAAAAAGGTCATTTTTCCTATAATATGACCCTGTTTTTTTGCTACTTATAGTTAATTTTTTTGTTATATTTAATCTTTTTTATTGAATCATATGCAAAATATAACCAAATAAACCTAAGAATATAACTGAAATGCCTATTATAAGCCTGTATATCACGTTTTTTAGGATAATAATAAATATTCTCTTAGTCGCTTTTTCTAGCTAAAGTCTGCAAAAAGAGGCCACAAAAAGCAAAAAAACTTTTTAAGTAGCTGTTTAAGCATAAAAAAGGCCAGATTTCACAATCTGACCTGTTTTTTTACTTGTTTTTCTCTTTTGCACGCTTATCATTGATGATCTTTACGTGTTCATCAGTAATGAGCGTGACATTGTTCTCTTTAGCCCAGGTAATGCAGCCATTCAGAACGGTCTTAAGGAACGGACGAGGCACCTTTACGAAGTTCTTTAGGGCATCATCAGTGAATTTGATGTTTGGATCGGCCCTATCGGCAGCATACTTGATGGAAGTCATATCTACTTCCTTAGGCGCTGGAATAGGTTCGGCGATTGGCTTAGCTGGGAACTTAGGGAATCTGGTATACCAGAAGTTGGTCGAATCGCGATAGCCATAGTCGACAGGTACTGGTGGGAAATCTTCCTTCTTTACGCCATTTATGATGGCATTGTAGTATTTCTCCTTCATCAGGATCTTATCGATCATCAGAATGAAGTGAGCACCATATTTGGAAGTGATGCCATTGAAGTTGTTGTATGGGCCAGGATGTCCATCATCGATGTCATCGGCATTGTATTTATCGGCACCTTCAAGTTCAGCTGCCCATGTGCATTCGAATACCTGGTAGGCAGACTTGATGACTGGCGGACGCTTTGGATCGTCCGGATCGGCAATGCCCTTCTCCAGTTCGAATTTGCAGTCCTTCATCTTTTCGGCACTTGGTCCAGGATAGCCCAATCTTACGGCTTCCTTGAAGTTCTCTCTTTCATCAGTGATGAAGTTGATGGCACAGTGATGGGTGCGCAGGATGTTTGGAGCCGTATTCGAGTTGTTGCGGCATTCCAGAATCATGGCATATTTACCAGCCACATAGTAAGGGAAGCACAATGAATATGAACCGATATTCACACTTCCATCGGGATTGATCGTACTTACGCAGACTGTTGGCATTGGAAAGAACGCCGAGGTCTGATAGAAGTTGTCAACGATTCTTAGATCTTTGAATGAACTCATGTCTTTTATCCTCCTTCAGCTTTAGAGACATAATGCTACTTCAATTATGCTGGGATTTGGAGGATTTCGCAATAACTAGTGAAAAAATTCGCAAACAATATTTGCTATCATTCGCCAACTTTGTGCTATTATTATATAGGTAATGCACCGGTGGCGGAATTGGTAGACGCGTACGTTTGAGGGGCGTATGATGTACATCGTACGAGTTCAAGTCTCGTCCGGTGCACCACTTAAGAAATGACCTGTCTCTTGACAGGTTTTTTTATGCATAAGAAAAGGATGCAATGATGCATCCTTTTGTCCTAGTCTTTGTTTTCGGCCTTGTTGACCTCACGCATATGTCTGCGGCGATCAAGGTTGGTCAGATATCTCTTTCTGAGTCTGATGTCATCAGGCGTAATCTCAACCAGTTCATCTTCGTTGATGAATTCCAGCGCTTCCTCAAGCGAGAACACTCTGGCTGGCACAAGCTTCATGGCTTCGTCGTTTCCGGTAGATCTGACAGCTGTCATCTTCTTGTTTATGGTTGGATTGACTTCGATATCCTGTGTCTTTGAGGATACGCCGACAATCATGCCTTCATATACTTCGGTGCCTGGCGTCACAAACATCTGGCCTCTATCCTGCAGATTCCACAATGAATAGGTCATAGCCTTTCCTGATGCCATGGAAATCAATGCTCCATTTGGCCTTTCTGGTATTTCGCCGACAAACGGCTGGTATTCGATGAACTTTCTTACCATGACGCCTTCGCCCTTGGTATCGTTGATGAATTCGCTGCGGTATCCAAGCAGGCCTCTTGTAGGCACATGATAGATTACCTTGGTATATGAGCCTTCATCCTGGATATCGATCATCTGGCCCTTACGGATATTGAGTTTGTTTATTACAGAACCTGAATATTCATTAGGAACGGAACAGATGACCTCTTCGACTGGCTCGCACTTTCTGCCATCGATGGTCTTGAAGATTACCTGAGGCTTAGATACGGCCACTTCATAGCCTTCTCTGCGCATATTCTCAAGAAGGATCGAAAGATGCAGCTCGCCTCTGCCAGATACCTTGAAGGTATCGGTAGTGTCGGTATCTTCAACCTTAAGTCCGACATTGACCTCCAGTTCCTTGTTCAGACGTTCTCTGATGTTTCTTGAAGTCACATATTTGCCTGATTTGCCCTGGAATGGCGAAGTGTTGACCATGAAGTTCATGGATAAGGTTGGCTCTTCGATCTCAATCTGTGGCATTGCTTCATAGACGCCTTCTGGACCGATGGTATCACCGATCTCGATGTTCTCGATGCCGCTGATCATGACGATATCGCCGCACTGTGCTTCATTTATGACGGTGCGCTTAAGTCCCTGGTAGTTGTAGAGATTCGCGATCTTGCGGGTCTCCTTCTTGCCGTTGACGTTGCATACAGAAATTGGTGTGTTCTGTTTGATGATGCCTGAATAGACACGTCCTACGCCGATACGTCCGATATAGTCGTCATATGCCAGGGCGCTTACCTGCATCTGGAGAGGTTCATCCATCATGTCAGGATATGGGTCCACATGGTTGATGATTGTCTCGAACAATGGATTTATGTCGTTGTTGGCATCGCCTGGATTGTATCTTACGATACCATTCTTTGCTATTCCATATAATATAGGGAAATCTAGCTGATCATCGTTGGCGCTCAGATCAAGGAAGAGATCATAAACTTCATCTATGACTTCATTGATTCTGGCATCCTTCTTGTCGATCTTGTTTATCAGCAGGATCGGTCTAAGGCCTGCTTCAAGCGATTTCTTCAATACGAATCTTGTCTGAGGCATTGGTCCTTCAGATGAGTCGACCAGAAGGATAACGGTATCGACCGTCTTGATGATACGTTCAACTTCCGATGAGAAATCCGCATGGCCTGGTGTATCGACGATGTTTATCTTGTAGTCAAGATAGTTGATCGAACAGTTCTTGGAATAGATGGTGATGCCTCTTTCCCTTTCCAGATCATTTGAATCCATTACCTGTGAAACTATTTCTTCATGTTCGCCGAATACATGCGACTGCGCCAGAAAAGCATCAACCAAGGTTGACTTTCCGGCATCGACGTGCGCTATTACGGCTACGTTAATAATCTTCTTGAATTCCATACCTTTAAATTTTACTCATTATGCTGTTGCGATTCAAGATTTTTATAGTAAAATAAATAAGGAAATGCACCAATGGCGGAATTGGCAGACGCGTATGATTCAGGTTCATATGTTGCGAGACGTGCAGGTTCAAGTCCTGTTTGGTGCACCACTTGAAAAAACAGTCCGGATCAGTTGATGCGGATTTTTTTTGCCCTAATGTTTGCTATAATTTCAATGTATTGGAGAACTGCAATTATGAAGAGATTTATCACTATTATTATGGCTATTGCTTTGCTGCTTAGCGGATGCTCAAAGAAGGAACTGCTCTGGAGCGAGACAAAATCCCTATATGAAAACGCCATGAATGAGGCAATAGACGAAGCCAATAAGGCTGAAACCTTCCTGGAAGAAGACTACAAGTATGCCATCAATATGATCGAGGCACACTATGAAGAAATAAAGAAAGGCATCAGCGACAAGAATTCCGCATCGGCTGCCGCCATGTATAGATCAGCTGCTTTGATCAAGACGGTCGCTCTTGGCTTTAATTCTGATGCTGCTATTTCATTAGCTGATTTTGCACAATCTGCGATATTTGTGATCGAGGCTGCCCACGACGATGTCAATGGCGACTTTGAGATCGCCAAATCACAATTTGAAGAGAGACTTGAAGCTATCAAGAACATGACTGATGTCGAATACGATGCAGCACTGAGGAAAGCCAAACTGAAATGGCAGGATGTCGAAAGCGAGTTCGAGGCTATCGCAAATGAAGCTCTAGAAACACAGACCAGATATGCTGAAGTTACATCGTTTGAACTCGAGGAACTCAAACACGACATCATCGACAGCTATGAGCTGATCAAGGATGGCGTGACCGAAGATACAAACGATATCGCTATGTCAGTATACAGAGCTGCCGTAAAGCTCAAGGACTATACTGAAGGTCTATATGCTGATGAGGCTACTACCGTATATGAATTTGCGGACAAGACCATCAGTTTCGTCAAGTCATGCTATGTCGGCGGAGGAGATGTCATGAATGAATATGGCGATGATATAGCTCGTGCCAAGAAATGGACCCAGTCGACCTGGAACATCATCACCATGTACCTAGGAATGTAGCCGACAATGTCGGCTTTTCTTTTTGCCTGTCTGATACTGTATAATACTCTTATGAATATTCTTATATCCAATGATGATGGCATCGATGCTGTAGGCCTGAGAACATTAGTCAAGATTCTGAGCGAAATAGCCGATGTCTATATATGTGCACCAGATGCCGAGAAAAGCGGCTTTGCGCATCATTTCACCCTCAAAGGCAGCATGAAGATCGAAGAAAGAGAGGTTGAAGGAGCCAAGAAGGCCTATGCGCTCTCTGCTACACCAGCCGATTGCGTGCACTGCGGACTGCTGTTCATCTTCAAGGACATCCCTTTCGATCTTGTCATATCCGGCATCAACAGAGGATGGAACGTCTCAAGCGATGTCGTCTATTCAGGGACGGTAGCCGCCGCCAGAGAAGGCTTCATTCAGGGCATTCCATCAATCGCCATAAGCCTCAACACCTATGAAAAGGCTGACTATAGCTTCCCTGCTGAAGTAGCCAAGGATATTGCCTTGAGATATCTGAACGATCCTGATTGCTCAAGATATTTCCTGAATGTCAATGTGCCATTTTTGCCTAAGGATGAATGCAAAGGCTATGCCATATGTGAAGCCAATGGCTATATAAGGTATGATGAGAAGTACTTCTATGAAGAGAAAGACGGCGAAACCTACATAACGACAGGAAAATGCGAAACAGAGATCATTCCTGATGAAAACAATGAATGCGACATATGCATGGTCAATGATGGATACATCACCATTTCACCGCTTGATAATGATGAAATCGTCCATGCCTACATAGGCAATGCAAAAGCAATCGCAAAAGACCTATAGACATAACAAAGCCCACCGAATGGTGGGCTATTCTTTTACGTAGTTATGCGATTATTTCATTAGTTCCTGGGCAACTGACGCAAAGCTTGCCAGGTTCTGGAGATCTGATGGAACGATGATCTTTGTGGCATTGCCATCAGCCATCTTTTCGCTGGCTTCCATCGATCTGATTGACAGATATTCTTTGGAAGGCTTTGCCTGATTGACCATTTCGATAGCCTTGGCTTGCGCTTCAGCTACCTGACGGATAGCTTCAGCTTCACCCTGAGCAGATCTGATGCGCTCTTCCTTGATTGCATCGGCTCTAAGGATAGCTGATTCCTTTTCGCCTTCGGCTCTGGTGATGGCAGACTGCTTCTCACCTTCAGCCTGAAGGATGACGGCACGCTTCTCACGTTCAGCCTTCATCTGCTTCTCCATGGCTTCCTGGATGGATGCAGGAGGAGTGATGTTCTGGACCTCTACACGAGTGATGTCGATGCCCCATTCGTTGGTGGCTTCATCCAATACCTTGATCGTTTCAGCATTGATGGTCTCTCTTGAAGTCAACGTTTCATCAAGCGTCATGCTACCGATGATGTTTCTTAAGGTAGTGGCACATAGATTTTCGATTGCGGCAATTGGTCTTTCGACGCCATATGTCAGGGCGTTAGGATCGATTACCTGGAAGTAGACAACTGAGTCTACCTTCATGGTTACGTTATCTTTGGTGATTACCGACTGAGGTTCAAAGTCGGCAACCTGTTCCTTCAGCGATACCTTTCTGACGATGCGGTCGATGATAGGCAGTTTCAGATGCAGACCTGCTTCCCAGGTTGCAGCATACTTACCGAGCTTCTCTATTACCCAGGCATTGCCTTGAGGAACTACGCATATTGAGCTGATGACCACAATCAGCAGGATCACTATAACTACAAACAATATAAACAGACTTTTCATTTTTTTATCCCTTTCTTATGAAAATATGAATACGAACATCATGATTATATAGATGATGGCGAATGCCACTGCAAATATGCCAGCAGACGCCTTCTTGCCGTTGATGTTGGCCGGCTTAACATTCGTTCTTTCCGTATAGGCCTTATGTCTGATCTCATGTTCCCTTCTGACCTTTCTTGCATCACAATCGCGCGAATGGTCATCCTTCAGGAACGAGGCCTTGTCATCGAAATCCCATACAGATACTTTGCTTTCTCTGATTCTTTCTTTTTCTAGCCAATCGTCATGGACGAAGGCATTGTTCTTGTTTTCCATAACTAGTCCTCTTTAATCAAACGATAGATGCCATATATCGGAAGAAATACCAATCCGATCCTGAACGTAGCCTTGCACATAAATCTTATGATTGCTGCAAGCATTACCACGATCAGATAGATAAACAACAATATAGATAATGTAATCACTTTACAGCCTCCTTCTTGCATATATATCTATATGGTAATTTGATAGTATCATACAATCACTTGACTGTCAATAATTATATGAAAAAAATTTGAATATGTCTAAAAATGCCTATTTCATCTTCTTATTCTTATTATAGGAAGCCATCAGAGCCCTATCTGCAAGCTCATATAGGCCCTCATTCAGGAAAACATTGACCCCTTCAATGGTCGACCCGCCTGGTGAACATACCTCTTTTCCTAGTTCAACAGGCGTTTTTGGCGATTCCATGTCCAATTTGATGGTTCCTTTAGCCATAGAAAGGATATATTCTGTGGCTTTTTCCTTGCTGAAACCCATCTTTTGGCCTACTTCAGCCATAGCATCAATGAAATAATCCAGATATGCTGGCCCACTGCCAGCTATCGTGCTGGCTCCATCCATCATATCTTCAGCTATTTCATAGACCCTGCCAGTCTCTTCCATCAAATTCCTGAAAGATTCTCTATCTTTAGCCTCTTCATTGAAGCAGACGAATGTCGT
The DNA here is from genome assembly GCA_937919165.1 of uncultured Bacillota bacterium. Classification (GTDB taxonomy): domain Bacteria; phylum Bacillota_I; class Bacilli_A; order Erysipelotrichales; family Erysipelotrichaceae; genus Colivicinus. The sequence continues at coordinate 9,409 of CALFPO010000086.1, forward strand.
TCCTTCCTTGACCAATACTGGCGTATTAGGCATGATCCTGATGATCGGCTTATTGCCTATGATTGTTTCTATCTCCTTTATTGAATAGCCAGCTGCCATCGATACATATGTGGCATTACTTGGAATATCCTTTATATTATTGAGCAGTTCGCTTAGATCGGTCGGCTTTACGCCCAGAAACAGATAGTCGCTTTCTTTGACGATATCTTCAATAGATAGAATCTTTGCCCTTTCGCCTATTTCTTCCTTAAGGGCAATAGCCTTGGATGTTGTTCTGTTGTTCAGCAGGAAGCTATAGTTTTCGTTATCCTTCAAGGCTTTGATGATGCTGGAGGCCATATGGCCTGTACCTATGAAACCTAGCTTCATATCATTTAACCCGTCCTGACTTTATGAGCTCTTCCTTGAATGCTTCAGCGTTCTTCAGGTCATAGTTCTGATGATATTCTTCAGCTTCGTAGAACACTTCAAAAGGCTCTATCGCAATATATACCTTCTTGCCGCTTTGTCTTTCAAGCTCTTCGATGCATCTTTCTGCCAATTCTTTCTCTTCTTCATCTGTATAGTAGATAGCCAAAGTATAGGAATGGCCTCTATCGATGAACTGTCCGCCATCGTCATAAGGGTCGACATTGCTGATAAATATATCCAGAAGCTCCTTATAGCTGACTCTTTCATCATATTCGGCCATGATGGTCTCACGATGGGAAGTCAGTTGCTTCTTTACCTGTTCATAGGTTGGATCCTTTTCCTCGCCTCCACAATACCCGCTTACGACATTAAGGACACCTTCCTTGTCTCTGAATATCGGCGTTATGCACCAGAAGCATCCGCCTGCAAAATATGCTTTTCTCATTAATGCACCTCTAGATAAGTTTCTTATACACAATAATTATATCTCACAGAATAATCCGTCATTAATAGAGCGTATACATAAAAAGCCCATTTCTGGACTTTGCTACGCATTGTAAGAATATGCTCATTCACCTATCTTAATCTTGAACAATCCATTGTCATCCATGATCTCATAGTTGCATTTCTCGTTCACGTTGTAGATAAGCATATCCTTATCAGCCTTTGTCATCATGAAACCTATTGATGAACCATCTTCATAGGTAAACCAGTAGTTTCTTTCCGCATCGGTAATGTTGATATTCGTCTTATCGCCGATCTTTATTCCGAGCAAGGTTTCATATACCTTTTTGATCAATTCCTTGTCATCGATGTTTTCATACATCATATAGGATTCCTGGTAGTCCATCTTTACTGGCAGTTCATTCTGATGATCATAATATACCTTCAGATATTCTTCGCCATAGAAATCCTTAAGATCCTTCATTTCGATGTTTGTCTCCTTCTTTCCGGAACATCCCGCAAGAATAAACAGGATGCAAAATGCTGCAAGCATTCTTTTCATTTGTATTCTCCTTAATTCATCGAATCAACTATTTGTTTTTCTCAAGTTCTACCCAGCCAGGCCCCATATCAAGATTGTTCTCTGATGCAACATAGTCGCTGCCGTTCTGATATACATGATCATATCTAACATCAGCCTCAACCTTCTGTCCATATGTATCGGTATAGGAATTGACTCCTCTGATGCCCTCAGAGATGTTGTTGTAGACTTTGTCATAGGTTGCCTGTCTCTCCCAATATCCAGAATTCACGATATTGGTGGTTTCATTGAGCGTCCTTGAAAGCTGCTGCTGAGCTGCCATGGCATTTCTCTGTCTCTGCATCGCACCTTCCGCATTTATTCTGGCGATATTGTTTCTCTCCATTTCCTGCAGTTCATAGTACATTGGACCATAGTTCACATTTATGGCAAAGTCGTTGAATATCGGATCATATAGATCGATTCTCTCGTCAGGAGTTGAAAGAATCACATCAAAAGCTCTTCCCCAATCATGACTCTTGAAACCCATGTCATAGGCATATCCATCAGGCAAGCCCATATTGAAATTCATTCCCGGTATATTCATATTTGGAAGCGATGCGGTTCCATTTCCAAAGAATCCCTCGCCTCTTGATAGTGAACCCATCACACCGCCACCTTTAAGGAACTCGACAAATCCCTTTTTCTTTGGTGCTGCAGAAGCATCCTGCCTAGGATTCTCCTGAACAGCTCCGCCTGGCTTTCCGAAGAGTGCCGTTGCAAAATAGCCTCTTCTTATCTGGCCACTGGTATTGACCGTAAAGGCATATTTCCTTGTGATCAGCTCATAGCTCTGCAAAGCTCTCGAGGCTTCGTTTCTTAGCCTATCTCCAAGATCTTTCATGATGCTTTCCTGAACTCTTTCCAGATCAACGGCACATGAAGGGTCATTGTATATCTCTCTGATTCTTTGGACTGTGTAGTCATCGACATTCTGGTACTTGTAGCTGTTTATGAAGGTCGGAACTCCTATTGAGTGCTTTGTGCTGTTTGAATCGGCATAGAATGCCCTTGGGAAAAACAGCATGTCAGTTCCGTTGCAGCTCGTCTTAAGGCCATAAGCCGTGCATTCATCCTTTGATACGTTCTTCTCATCATTGAAGATCGTATAGTTCCAGCCGCTAGGTATATAGGCATTGAAGAGAACGCCATTGTTGAAGGTAACCTTAGTAAGCCTGCTGGCACCTTCCATGACATATTCAGATCCGCACATCTTGCACTTGAGACGTCTGCTGCCTACAACACATTCGATTGGAGCGCCGCAATTGCGGCACTTCAGTTCCTTGATTTCCATAATAAATTAGCCTCCGATATCATTTCACTCTTATATCTTCGTAGATAAACATTTTTCTGTATTCTTTCAGCTTGTCTTCATCAAGCTTCTCATCTTTCTCATATACAACGCCATCAGCTTTGCAGCATGGACACAAGCCATCATCCTTCACCGTAGATGAATCAAACAGTTTCATGCACATGAAACATCCAGCAATCTGTTCTATTTCGCTTTTGCCGATAAGCTCTCCATCCGCATATTCAGCATCGTATCTCTTGCCGTCCTTCTCGGTAAGGATTCCCTTGCCTTCAGGATATCCTCCTACAAAGAATCCCTTCAGACACGATCCATCAGCGTAACGCATCTCTCCCTTGCCTTCAGGCACAAAGTCGAATTCGCCCTCATAGATATCGCCCTCAGGATAGTAGAACCTACCGATGCCTTTTGGACGTCCCTCAACGAAATCCCCCTCATATGTACCTTCGCTTGTGACTTGTCTTCCTTTGCCATGCTCCTTGCCGTTTAGAAAACTTCCTTCATATTCGATGAAGTAGTCATCGCCCTTATAAGTCATATGGCCTACGCCATGAGGAACACCATCAAGCACATCGCCCTCATAGTCGAACAGCTCGTCATTAATTATTGCCATTGTTCTATATCATTATTTTATCTTAATCATCTGACTATTGCATCTTTGCATAATCTAGTAGAATGAAAGGAGAAAGAAAGAGACCCAATAATATGAAAACACAAGAGGAGCTGAAGGCACTGAAAAAAGAATACGAGGAATTGAACAATAAGCTTCTGGAACTATCTGAAGAGGAGCTTGTGAGCATTGCGGGCGGACATTCCGTTGTCCCAAACATAATTGATTTCAGCGGATTGTTTCCGCCTACAACACCTGATGATCTTGGGCTCATAAACAGCAGACCCGCGCGCGATGCAAAGCCCATGGATGTCAAGGTCACAGGCAGTCTAGAGAACCGCAATGATTCTTCTGAGCCAAATAACCAGAAACCATTATTTTAATGGAGAAAAGAAAGGCAGCGAGAGCTGCTTTTGTTGTGGCTTTTATTCAAGCTGCACATTCACTCTTCACATGTATGAAAGAATCTGTTTGCGACAAAATAGACATATACAGCTTCATTCAGATCGTCTCTTTGCAAATAACAGTATCTTTCGTCTATTTATTTGCTGTTTCTATTTCGCGATAAATCCTACTATTGCCAACATTTGTCTTAAAGCAAAATGAGGAATGCATAGGACAAATATCGTTCTTTGTCTGTTGCATAAGAAGCCAAACAGCGACAGTAGCACAAATGCACCAATCATATATATTGGTCCATAAGCGACATGCAAGGCCGCAAAATAGCAGGAAGATATGATGACTGCAATGATACGAATGGTAACATAACACAACTGAACTTATTCATTATGTGCCAGAAATGATATAATATTTACAAGTATGCCTACTGTATATACACATTGGCATTTCGGTGATGAATGCATCGAAACGATGCCTGACAATCTGAAGGAAGTAATAAACGAAAACCGTGATATCTATAACCTTGGCGTTCATGGACCGGATTTCATGTTTTACTACCTTTTCAATAATGATGTCCGTAAATACGGATCAAATCTGCACAAGATACCAGCCAAGGAATTGACAATAATCTCTTGTTGGAGTTGCCAACGTAATTTGATCTTCATAAGTATATGTAACAGGATTTGATGGTGACAGTCAGGCTATGAATTTTTATCCTTCCATAACTACGGCAGTTCAGCCTTTTTATGAGATGGGTGTCAAGTCAATAGAGTGTTTTAAGGATATTTTTGCAGGAAATACTGTCAAGTCTTCATATTATACACCATGTATTTTCAGAAAAGCTGAAAGCTGTGGATGTGATACATCAGAAAAATACGATGAATACAGAAGAAATTCGAGTGTTAAAACGTATAAAAATACTATAATGAATGACTTGCATTTTTTTAGAATAAAAGGTCTGACGGATGCAATTTTAAAATCAGAAAGTTATTCCACA
>CALFPO010000087.1 GCA_937919165.1 uncultured Bacillota bacterium
CGTTGAATTCGCCATCGACCACATCATAGTGAAGCGAATGGATAGCGGATTCTTCAATCAGTTTCATCTGCTCTCTGACATCCAGCAGATCGATGCATGATAGGGAACCGTTGATATATATATTCTTGCTGTCCATATTTATCCCCCAAACATAACAGCACAATCGCTTGTGCTGTTATCTGTAATTCTTTTTTTTGATAAGCACTACCAGCATTAGCGCAAAGTAGGCAATAGAGAAAGCGACGATTATGTAGTTGGTTATGGCTGTACTTCTGATTTCAGCTGTCTTGGCAGCATATACAGAGAACGCGCACAGACAAAGACACGCAATCATCGAAAGGACTACATTTGAGGATTTCTGTTTCCTTGCGTATACCTCGATGATGTTTTCCCTTGATTTGTCGAACTTCGTTGTTACAGGAAGTTTCTTCAGGAAAGTGAAGACAAAGAACAATGTTGTGATTGCATAGAATCCTAAGCTTACAAGCAAGCTAGGAATAAGCTTCACCTTGAGGATATAGCTCAGCAGCAGAAACAGCAGCAGTGAAGAGATGAAACGCAGCGAATAGATGGAATAGGTGCCGATCTCTGAGCTATTGATGATGTATCCTTTGTTGCCCATGAAGATGTTTGAGTAGATGACCCTATTTCTTTCGTGATAGATGAACAGGTCATTTACCTTGTTGGCATCCATTCTTGTCTTATTCTTGGTTCTTGGGTTCATGCCTATTTGATGATTGTGCTGCAGAATACGGTCAAGGCTTTCTTGATGTCTTCCTTGATGCCGGCCTTGCCAGCTTCAACGATGTCGTGATAGAAGACTTTGTTGTCGCCTTTTTCTTCCAGCATCTTCTTTACGGCGTCAGCACCAGCTAATGCGCCATAAGTATAGTAGTTGATCTTGCAGATGCCGTTTTCGATAGATTTCTTGAAATCTTCTTCAGAAACGCCAGATCCGCCATGCATAACAAACGGAATATCTATTTCATTCTTGATCAGGGTAATACGATTGAGGTCCAGAACAGGTTTCTTTACATAAACGCCATGTGATGTACCAAAGGAGATAGCCAAGCAGTCAACCCCGGTTCTTTCTACGAAGTCTTTTGCCTGCTTAGGGTTGGTGTAGCAGTCATCTTCAGATGCGAAGTCTTCGATTTCAACTGATCCTCTGCCTTCGCCAGCACCGATAGATGAATTGAGCATCTGTCCAAGCTCTGCTTCGACATAAGCGCCTGCAGCATGGGCAATCTTTACTATTTCAGCTGTTTCAGCAACGTTTTTTTCATAAGACTTTGTTGAAGCATCATACATGATGCCTGTGAAGCCCATCTTTATGGCTTTTACGCACATATCGAAACTTGAACCGTGGTCGAAATGTACACATACAGGAACCTTGGCCTCCTTAGCTTTCTTAAGCATGATAGGGCCAATTTCCTCTAATGAAATAAGGTTTTCATGAAGTTCTGCGTGCTGAAGGATAACTGGAACATTCAGCTCTTCTGCAGCTTCGATTGTGGCCTGCACAGCCTCTAAATTAGGAACATTAAAAGCACCGACTGCATACTTTTTCTGTTTTGCATCTTCTAAAATTTCTTTCAATGATACTAGCATTTTTAAATACCCTCCGTCGAAAAAATTATAAATAATGGTAATATTATTGTCAATTTTAAGATACCAGTGGTAATTTCACAAAAAATTCACAGAAAATGTAAGGGCTTGCATTGAAATAAAGTAATACCGGTGGTAATATTTTGTTATATTATGTAGAAGAATTCTACATAGGGGGTATATATGGTAGGTGTTGTAATAGCGTCACATGCGAATCTGTGTGAAGGACTGGTAAATGCCGTTTCTTTGATTGCTGGAAAGCAAGAACAGGTAGAAACGATCGGTTTATTCCACGAAGATGGCATTGAGCAGTTCAAACAGAAGGTTTTTGATGCTATAGAAAGAGTCGACACTGGAGACGGTGTCATATGTTTTGTTGATTTCATTGGTGGTTCACCAGCCAATGCCATGATGGAGTATTCTAGGGAGCATGATCTTCATTGTGTCGTTGGAGTCAATATGCCTATGCTTCTAGAGATGTTCTTAAGCAGAGAGGGAAAGACTCCTGCTGAACTGGAAGCCATGTGTATTGAAACTGGTAGAAACAATATAGACTCATTGAAAAACATAATGAGCGGTTTTTCGATGGGCGATGAACAAGAACCAGAAGATTTTTAGGAAAGGGGAAAAGCGTATGAAATACGAAGGAGTTAGTTTAGTAAGAATTGATGATCGTCTGATTCATGGACAGGTAATGACCAGTTGGCTTAACTATTTGGGAGCCAACAAGATCATGGTTGTCGACGATCAGGCTGCAGGCGATCCGTTCCTTAAGAACGTATTGAAGACCTGTATTCCAGGTAACATCAAACTGGCCATCTTCCCAATCGACAAGGCAGTTGAAAGATTGAAACAGCCAGGTGCTTTCTCTGGTGACAGTTGCATCATCTTGGTCAAGTATCCAGAAACACTGTATAAGATGTTCAAGAAAGGTATCGTTTTTGACAACATCAACATCGGTGGCATGGGCGTTAGTGGAACTCGTGAGAAGTTCTTCCGTAACATTTCCGCTTCTGCAGAAGAAAAGGCAATGTTCAAAGAGATGATTGAAGCTGGCTCAAAGATCGCTTGTCGTATCATTGCTGAAGACCCAGAAACAGATATTTCAGGTCTGTTGTAGGAAAAACAAAAAGTTCTTGTTCATAAAAGGCTAAAAAGAGTAACAAGGAAAGGGGGAAAATTCTTTTTATGCAAATTTCTGCTTTACAGGCACTTCTTATCGGAATTGTCTACTACTTGGGAAACATCGGTACTCCTTGGCTTTCATTGCTTGGCAGTATTTCCGTTGTTTACAAGCCATTGGTAGCAGGTACACTTGTTGGTTGCATCCTTGGCGATCCAGTTCAGGGCTGCATCATCGGTGCTGCTATTAACTTACCTTACATCGCATTCATTTCTGCCGGTGGTACAGCACCTCAGGACCCAGGTCTTGCTGGTACAGTAGGTACTGCTTGGGCAATGTCTGCAGGCGTTTCTCCAGAAGCTGCCGTTGCAATCGCACTCCCATTAGGATTGCTCGGAACTGCTGTATGGGTAGCTCACATGACTTTAGACGTAACCTTCGTTCATATGGCTGACAAGGCTGCTGAAGAAGGCGATCTGGAAAAGATCTGCTTCTATCATGTTGTACCTCCACAGATTCTGATGTTCTTGCTGTGCGTTGTTCCTGCATTCTGCGCAGTATACTTCGGATCAAGCGCAGTTGCTGGCATCATCGAAAAGCTGACTGGCACACCATTACATATCCTTGAAGTTATCGGTGGTCTGCTTCCAGCTGTAGGTATCGCTATGAACTTGAGATCAATCTCTAGACCTGGCACTATCCTGTTCTACCTGGTTGGCTTCGTTCTGGTTGCTTACTTCAACGTACCAGTAATCGCTATCGCTGTTCTCGGCTTAGTAATCGGTTACTTCTACGCAACACTTCTATACAACAACAACGGTGCAACCGTTGCTACAGATGAGGAGGATTTCTAAGATGGCTGAAAAGAAACTGACAAAGAAAGAAATAGTTAGTGCATTTTGGAGATGGACTTTCTTCTCACACGCAAACTATAACTATGAAAGACTTGAAGCTACAGGCTTAGTTCATGCAATGAAGCCAGTAATCAAGAAGTTATATGGCGACAACCCAGAAGAATACAAGGCTTGTATCTTAAGACACATGCAGTTCTTCAACACTGAGCCACACATCGGTGGTATCATTCCTGGTATCGTATTGGCTATGGAAGAGCAGAGAGCTCAGGATATCGAAGAAAAGGGTTCATCAGAAATCGATGCTGACGCTATCAACGGCGTTAAGACCGGTTTGATGGGACCTTTCGCTGGTATCGGTGATACTTTGTGGCAAGGTACTTTGACACCAATTCTA
>CALFPO010000088.1 GCA_937919165.1 uncultured Bacillota bacterium
GGACGCGGATATCTTCATTTCCCTCTCCCACTTCAAGGGCCATGAAGCCACCGGCTTTGGCGGCACGCTGAAGAATATCGGCATGGGCTGCGGCTCCCGCGCGGGCAAGATGGAAATGCACGCCGCCGGCAAGCCTGCCCTGAACCAGGACAAGTGCGTAGGCTGCGGCATCTGCCAGAAGAACTGCGCTCACAACGCCATCACCATCACCAACCGCAAGGCCTCTATCGACCACAGCAAGTGCGTCGGCTGCGGCCGCTGCATCGGCGCCTGCCCCAAGGACGCCACCCATTCTCCCGATGACGAGTCCAATGACGTGCTGAACCGCAAGATTGCGGAATACTCCAAGGCTGTGGTGCAGGGCCGTCCCCAGTTCCACATCTCCCTGGTGCAGGATATCAGCCCCTTCTGCGACTGCCATGCGGAGAACGACGCGCCCATCCTGCCGGATATCGGTATGTTCGCCTCCTTTGACCCGGTCGCCATCGACCAGGCCTGCGCTGATGCCTGCCTGAAGCAGGAGCCTACTCGCTATGCCAAACTGTATGACAACCTGAAGAAGGACATCAAGCATTATGGCGATCATTTCAAGGATACCAATCCCGACATCGAATGGAAGGCTACACTTGAGCAGGCTGAAAAGATCGGCTTGGGCTCAAGAGAATATGAAATAGTTGAGATCAAGTAAAAAACGGCTTAAGCCGTTTTTTCTATCTTTCGAACAATCTGATCAGTTTCATCTTGTAGCTGTTTTCTTTGCCTTTATATGGATGTTCCCTTAATGGCAGGTTGAATCTGGTGCTGCCTTTTAGGACAGTTGAAGGATGGGAGAATTCCCTGAAGCCCCAGATGCCATGATATGCGCCCATTCCCGATATGCCTGTGCCGTTGAATGGCACGCCTTTGACCATCATATGCAGGCACACCTCATTGATGCATCCTCCACCATACTGGCAAGTCGACATAACCCTGTTGGCCCAAGGGATATCCTTGGTGAACAGATACAGTGCCAGACAATGCTCACGTCTGTTTATGGTGTCTATCAGCTTATCGATTTCTTCATCCTTGAAAGGAATGATCGGCAATAATGGCGAGAACAGCTCGTGGTTGACGATCTTTTCATCATCGCTTACCGGATAGATGAGCGTTGGCGCATATTTGAGTAGCTTCTTGTTTCCTTTTCCGCCAAAGATGATGCGGTCTCTGTATTCGTCTGCCTCTTTGGCGCATTTGTCATAGGCGTTTTCATTTATGAGCCTGCAGTATTCATCGTTCTTAACCGGATCGTTTCCGACCTGCCTGATGATGGCGGCTTTCAGTTCCTCGATGAATTCTTCCGCAACCTCTTGAGCTACCGCAATCTGATTGACATTGATGCAGATCTGTCCGGCATTGCAGAGTTTGATGAAGGCAATCTTTCTGGCGGCATCCTTGAGATCGGCATCCTTTCTGACTACGCACCAGTTGCCTGTAGCGCAGCCAAGTTCTAAAGCTACAGGGGTCAGATGCTTGGCGGCCATCTCCATGACATGGACAGCCACCTTCGGTGAGCCGGTATAGAAGATCTTGTCGAATCTTTCTTCAAGACAGTAGTCCGCAACATCATGTCCACCATCGACAACCTTTATGTATTCATCAGGGAAGGTCTCATCGATGATCTTTGACATGATCTTTGTGCAGTTCTTGGATTTTGAGCTTGCCTTGATGATGGCGGTATTGCCGGCTGAGATGCTTGCAGCCAATACGCCAAAAGAAAGCAGGATAGGGAAATTGAATGGGCTGATGATCAATGTTACGCCATAAGGCATCTTGTATACCTTGGTGAAGATGCTTGGGAAACACATGAGGCCGCTGAAATGCAGTTCTGGTCTGCTCCATCTTTTCAGTCCATCGATGTATTCGTTTATCTCCATGATGGTCGAGCCGACATCACAGAAATAGGCTTCTGCTTCGCTTCTGGCAAGGTCCTTGCCTAGAGCTTCACAGATTTCATTCTCGTTTTTCTGGATGGCTTCCTTGAGTTTGTTGAGCTGTCTGATCCTGAAATCGACATCCAGTGTCTCGTTTTTCAGGAAATAGTTTCTTTGCTTGTCTACAAGCTTGCTTATCTTATCTTTTGTCCACATATCTGTCACCTAACCTAAACATATTATACAGGATGATATATAATTTCATCGTGACAACCAGAAGCAAGATAGGCGAAGACTTTACAGCTTTATCTTTGGCAAAGTTTGCTTTGCCATCTTTCTTCACCAATCTTCTTTCGCAACTGTTCAAGTCACTGGATGATGGACTCTTTGTCTCGAGATATGTCGGCGAAAAGGCATTGGCATCATTGAATCTGATCAATCCTTTGGCTGGCATCCAATTGGGTATGGAACATCTTTTTTCTTTGGGCGCTTCCAACATCTCGGCCCGTCTTATGGGTGAGGGCGACAGTCCTGAAGCCAGAAGGGTATTCACAAGAGTGGTCATAAGCGGTTTTGTGGTATCGCTTCTGTTCGGTTTGGGCATAAACATCTTCATGGAACCGATACTGAGATTTCTGGGCGCTGATGATGAGCTGTTCTATTATGCGACCTATCAGATAAGGATCGTCTATGGCACCGCTCCTCTTAGCATGCTGAATACCATCTTCTCATGCTATTTTGCGACAGCCGGCAAGCCTAAGATGGGTATGTACTGTTCGATCATCAATGGAGCAGTAAATATCGGCTTGGATCTTATTCTGATCGTATTCATGAAGATGGGCGTTCTTGGAGCAGCTATCGCTACGGCTGCTGGACAGCTGGCGGTATTTGTTGTCGGCCTTCTTTTTTTCATGAACATCAACAACGAAATCTATTTCGTGAAGCCAAATGGCAACTTTATATCATCAACATTGGAAAGCGCAAAGTTTGCCTTGCCTCAATGCATCAACAGTGCATCTTTTGGCGTAACAGCCTATATCTCCAACATGATGATTCTTTCGATCATCGGCTCAACCGGCATTGCGACAAATGCCATCGTCTCCGATATCAGGAAGATCGTCAGCAGCGGTCTGATTGGCTTTGCGGTATGCGTCGGCCCGGTCATCTCCTACAACTGCGGAAGCAAGGAGGTCAAGAAGCTCAAAAGGATCCTTACCCATGTGCTGAAGATCTGGCTTATCGGTTCAGCGATCATGACGACATGCGGACTGTTGCTTAGAAAGCCGCTCATTCAGATATTCATGTCCGATGAGACGTCGCCATCTTTCTATGATATGACCTTCTATGCCTTGACGATCGAACTTATGGCTACGCCTTTTGTATCAGGCTGCATAACCATCAACAGGGGACTTATCGCCTTGGGCGAAGCAAAATCAGCCATCGTATTGTCAACCTTCAGGAATCTGATCATCAAGGCTATCGTATTCGTTGCTTTGCCTAAGATTTTCGGTGCGGATGGAATATGGTTCTCTTTCCCATTGTGCGAATTTCTGGCTTTCTGCCTAGGCACGTATCTGGTCATCAGAAACGCCGACAACTATGGATATGGCCGCTTAGGCGTGGCCAGAAAAATAATTATGGAATAAAGAAAAAAGTCTCGTTAGAGACTTTTCAAATGCTAATGGGGCGATTGATGGGGCTCGAACCCACGAAATGCCAGAGCCACAATCTGGTGTGTTAACCAACTTCACCACAACCGCCATATGCTTAATTATTTTATCGTAAAGAATGATTTTTCGCAAGGTATAATATTAACATGATTGAAATCCAAGGCATCAGATTCAATGTCGATATAAAACGCAAGAAGATCAAGAACATGTATCTGCGTCTTGAGGATACGACAATAAGGGCTTCTGTACCTTTTCTGATGCCTGAATACAAGGTGTATCAGTTCATCGAAAAGAAAAGGGATTGGGTGTACAAGGCCTATTTGCATAGTCAAAACAGGGCAAGGAATTCGTATATGTATAGGGGAGGAAACGAGTTCTGTATCTTTGGAGAAAGATATAGGCTTGTAAGGACCATCGGCAGAAGCAAGGTTGAGATTGAAGACAAGACAATCAATCTTGTATATAAGGACGACAGTGAAAACGGCATCTCCTATCTCTATAAGCATCTTGATAGGCTGCTTTTGAAGAAGACGATGGAGTTTTTCGAGAAGTATCGTCATATGCTTACGGATTACGGATATATGCAGATACCAGAATTCAAGACCAGGATCATGAAGAGCAAGTGGGGCGTCTGCTACACGCAAAGAAACAAGATTGGAATCAGTTCATATCTGATCCATTTTCCGATGGAATGTCTTGAATATATCGTCGTGCATGAGCTAACCCATTTCATTGTTCCTAACCATTCCAAGCGTTTCTATGAGATTGTGAAGGCCAATATGCCATCCTATCCTGAAGCTAATAGCAAGCTTAGACAGTGAAACTATTTTCATCGGTTTTTCACTTGAAACAAGCAAGCCTAGAAGATAAAATATAAGTAGATAAACGGGTAAATAATATGATTGAGAAAGTTATTGTAAGCGAGAATACTGTCTTAGGGGTAGATTGCACCTTACCTGTTTTATATGAATGATGCTTTTTTGAAGTGGACGTATAATTGCGTTCACTTTTTTATTCTTGATGTTTGATTAAGGAGGATATCGCATATGAGTCAGACAATAGATGATGAATTATTGGAGGCATGTTCTAGCGGCAAGCTGGATAAGGTCAACGAACTGATAGAGAAGGGAGCAAACATCAACTGCAAGAACGGCGATGGCCGTACAGGACTGATGAGAGCTGCCAAGAGAGGCTATGAGGGTATCGTGGACAAGCTCATCGCCTGCGGCGTTGATGTCAGAGCCAGAGACAAGAACAATGATACTGCTTTGATGGGTGCTGCCAAGCATGGCTATGTTTCGATCTGCGACAAGCTGATCAAGGCAGGCAGTGAAGTTAACGCTCATGACAATGAGGGACGCACATCGCTCACTAGAGCAGCCTTCATGGGCGAGACAGCTGTAGTTGAGCTTCTGATTGATGCTGGTGCCGATATGAATCATGCCGACAGCAAGGGAAGAACAGCTCTGATGGAAGCCGTTACAGCCTTCAAGGTTGATGTCATTCATCTATTGCTTTCTAAGGGTGCAGATGTCAACAAGCAGGACAACGAAGGATGCACATGCCTGATGAGGGCTACATATGGCGGTTACACCGATTTAGTTATATACTTATTGAATAGAGGCGCTGACAAGGAAGTCAGAGATAATGCCGGAAATAAAGCTGCAGAATACATCCGCGAGGGTAGTGACGTGGAGCTTGAAAACATATTGAAATAAAGGGGAAAGTTATGAAGGATTACTTATCAAAAGACATCAGAAATGTCGTATTGCTGGGCCACTCTGGTTCAGGCAAATCCGCAATGGTTGAGTCCGCACTGTTCTTGACCAAGGCAATCGATCGTATGGGCAAGACTGTTGATGGAACAGCAGCCATGGACTATGATCCTGAAGAGGCTAAAAGAGGCCTATCTGTATTTACAGCTTTAGCTCCAATCGAATGGAAGAACACAAAGATCAATTTCATCGATACTCCAGGTTATCTTGATTATGAAGGCGAAAAGGTTACAGGTGCTTCTGTAGCCGATATGGCAGTAGTTGTCGTATCAGCTAAGGATGGCATCGAATCAGGCACCGAAAGCGCCGTTAAGCTTGTGAAGAAGAATGGTACTCCGACCGTATTCTTCATCAACAAGATCGACGATGAAAATGCCAATTTCGAGAATATCGTAAATGATCTCACAAGCAAGTTCGGCAGCAGCGTTGTTCCATTTGAGGTTCCAGTAATGGACGGCCACAAGATGACTGGCGCAAATAACATATTTGGCGATGTACATGACGATGCATTAAACTCTTATCGCGATGCAATCAATGAAGCTATCGCTTCTGCAGATGATGCCTTGATGGACAAGTTCTTCGAGGGTGAAGAATTCACTCCAGAAGAGACTGCCAAGGGCATGAAGCTTGCATTGGCTTCTGGCGACATCAGACCAGTATTCGTGGGCAGTGCAACCAATTCGCAGGGTATTGAACAGCTTCTTGATTTCATCAAGGAGTATGGTCCAGTCTATGCCGACAAGGGTGAAGTAAAGGCAAAGGATGTTGCGCTCAAGACAAGCGATGATGAAGCATTCTCTGCATTGGTATACAAGACAGTAGTCGATGCTTTCGTAGGAAAGATCAGCTACATCAAGGTTATGTCAGGATCTCTGACCAGCGCTACAGCACTGTACAATCCAAAGAAGGACACTGCTGAAAAGGCTGGCGGCATCTTCGTGATCTCTGGCAAGAACCAGCTTCCTGTAACAAAGGTTTCATGTGGTGATCTGGCTGCACTTACTAAGCTTAACGTTACAGAAACTAACGATACACTTTGCACAAAAGACAAGAAGGTCGTATTCGACGATATCGAATATCCTAGACCAATGCTTGGCGTTGCGATCTCTCCTAAGACAAAGGACGACGAAGACAAGATGTCCGATGCCCTCAAGAAGGTATTGATCGAAGACAAGTCATTGAACTTCGTAAGAAATGCCGAAACAGGCGAACAGGTTCTCTATGCTATAGGCGATCAGCAGATCGATGTAGTCATGAGCAAGCTCAAGAGCAGATACAAGGTTGAAATTCAGACCAAGGAGCCTAAGGTTCAGTACCGTGAGACCATCAGAGGCAAGTCTGAAGTTCAAGGCAAATACAAGAAGCAGAACGGTGGCGCTGGCCAGTACGGCGATGTTTGGGTAAGATTTGAACCTAACCCAGATTCAGAAGAAATGGTATTCGCTGAGGAAGTATTCGGCGGTGCCGTACCAAAGAACTTCTTCCCATCAGTTGAAGCCGGCCTTAGAGGCTGCATGAGCAAGGGTCCTCTTGCTGGATGCAAGGTTATCAACGTCAAGGCTACATTGTATGATGGATCATACCATCCAGTAGACTCAAAGCCTAACTCATTCGAGGCTGCCGCAAGATTGGCATTCAAGGCTGGTATTCCAAAGGCTAGCCCAGTTCTTCTTGAACCTATCGGCAAGGTAACCGTTATCTGTCCAGAAGAATACACCGGTGATATCATCGCTGACTGCACAAAGAGACGTGGCATGATCGTCAACCAGGGTGCTACTCCTGATGGCGAGACATTGATTGAAGCTGAAGTACCAATGGCCGAAATGCAGAAATATGCTACAGAACTTCGTTCAATGACCAAGGGCCGTGGCTCATACGTAATCGACTTCGATCGTTACGAACCAGCTCCTCAGAACGTTACCGATAAGGTAGTTGCTGCTACAGCTGCTGAAAGAAAAGACGACGACGAAGACTAATGAAGCAAATGAAAGAACACTGCTTGAGCAGTGTTCTTTTTTTGTGCTTTGCATATTGAATTAGTTGTTGGCGGTAAGTTGAAGCTTGATCTTGTAGTCTTTGGTGGTTTCGCCTCTAGTGACGGTTACTGTTACGATATCGCCAGCTGCGTGGGCGTCGAGTATCTTGCTTAGATCGGCATATGAACTGATCTTCTGTCCATCAACTGCCGTTATGATGTCGTTTTTCTGGAGACCTGCTTCGCTGGCTCCTCCGCCTTCGATGACTTCCGAGATAAGCACGCCATCGACATTGTAGTAGGATCCTGCCGTGTAGACTTTGATGCCTAACGCTGCACGATTCTTGACGTAGCCATTGTCCATGATATCCTGGATGATGCGGATGGCTGTATTGGAAGGGATTGCGTAGCCCATGCCTTCAACTGATGAACTTATTGTTGAGGACTTCTTGGCGTTGACGATGCCAACCAGATAGCCGTTGATGTCGAAGAGTCCGCCTCCTGAATTTCCGGCATTGACTGCTGCATTGGTCTGGATGACGGTCATGTATACATTGTTTATGTAGATCTCTTTCTCTAGAGCTGATACAATGCCGTTTGAGCATGAGATGCCTAGTCCCAATGGGTTTCCTATGGCTATGACATCCTGGCCAAGCATCAGCTGGCTAGAATCGGCAAATGAGGAGTATTCCAGATTTCTGGCATCGATCTTCAGCACGGCAAGGTCTGTCCTGCTGTCTGAACCGACTATTCTTGCGTCGTATACTTCGCCATTGTACAGCTTGACCTTGATGGAATCTTCGTTGGCGTTTTCGATGACATGGTGATTTGTGACGATGTATCCGTCTTCTGAGAAGATGACGCCAGAGCCTGAAGATGTCGATTCGCTCTCGCCATAGAAGAAAAAGAAACCTTGGGACGCTGATGTGCTGATGCTGCAGTTTATCTCTACTACGGTATTGAAGACCTTATCGATAGCCTTGGTGTAGTCGGTCCTGACGATGTCGTTGTATTTCACCTCGTTGATGATCACTTCGTTGTTTTCTTTAGTCTCTATTTGTGGAGATTTTGATTCATAGAATGATAGGACACCGAATGTTCCGACCCCCGCACCTAGAAGCGCAACCAGAAATATGATAAGCATGGTTTTGAAATTAATGTTCATTTATCATCACCTCAAGTCCTATTATAGTGATGAATGTGAACTTGCGATGAATTTTACTTAATACTTCAAAAGCCGTATAATTTTCAATATGAGCAATATCAAGGCTCGCGTTGTATCGCCTAAGTATGCCAAGAAATTCTTCAGCATAACAGGCATCGCCATGATTATCTATACGATGTTCGTTTTGCTGCTTCCGTTTGGCTTATATGAAGTGTTTGAACTTACCGGATCGCCTATCATGAAGGATGATTTTTTATTCTTTGGCATCTATCTTCTGATTGTGGTATTCGGTACATTGATACCTTTCCTGATTCTTAGGGTATATGGAAAGGTCAAATTCAGACATATCACCAGAAATGCTTCGGCAACCTTTCTGGAGCTATTTGTGCAGACGATCGTATTGTTTACGGCTTGCATAATATTGACCTACATATCAAATATCGTTCTGGCCAGATTTGGTCTAGATGGCAAGCTGATATGCAGTATCGGACTGACCTTCAACAATGAGTATCTAGGAAGCATTCTTTATGTGTTCATGCTGCTGATCGTTACGCCGATTTTGGAGGAATATGCTTTCCGTGGCGTTCTTCTGAATGTGCTTGGCCGCTATGGCAAAGGATTTGCGCTTATTGCTTCATCTTCGATGTTTGCCTTAGCACATTGCAATATCTCGGAATTCCTGCCGGCTCTTGCGATGGGCTATATCCTAGGCAAGATATCGATCCGCTACAAGAGCATTCAGCCTACGATTCTGATTCATATCCTCTTCAACGTTTTCCTATATGTGCTGTGCATTCTGCCGCAGAATATCACGAAATACATGGCTATCGTCCTTGTTGCCATAGCTGTTCTCGCGGGATATCTGATACTGAGTGGACGATACCAGTTCATCAGGGTAGCAAAATCGAAGAACGTATCGCGGGCATCATCATTGTTCTGCTCTAGAGCAAGCGTCATCATCGCAATAATACTGATGCTGGCGAGTACGGCACTGTTCACATTCCTTATTCCATAAGCCTGCTGATGCAGGTTTTGTTTTTTCAAAATAAAAACGCTCAATCATGAGCGTTAGATGTCAATGGCTGCGGATGAAGGATTCGAACCTTCGAAATGGTGGATTCAGAGTCCACTGCCTTACCGCTTGGCTAATCCGCAAGGACAATATCTATTATATAATAAACTTGCTAAAATGATATATATTTTTTGCTTTTTTGTGCAAATTTGCATTTCAGCTTTAGTTCACATAGAAAGTGTAAGATAGGCTTATGGCAAGAATCCTTGTAGTAGACGATGAAGAGAAGATCAGAGAGATGATCTACAAATATGCCAGTCATGAAGGATATGATGTCGTTTTGGCATGCGATGGCAAAGAAGCTTTAGACATATTCAAAAAGGAAGAGTTTGATGTGGTGATCATGGATGTCATGATGCCGCAGATGGATGGCTATACGGCTTTGAAGAAGATGAAGGAAATAAAGGAAGAAGTGCATTGCATTTTTCTGACGGCTTTAGGCCAGGAATATGATCGCATATATGGCTTCGATATTGGTGGAGAGGATTACGTCACCAAGCCATTCTCGCTGCAGGAACTGATGATGAGAATCAAGGTGATTCTGAAAAGAGAAAACAGACTTGGCAGAAAAATCAGTGTGGATGGTCTGGTGCTTGATGAAGATGCACACACGATTTTTATTGATGGTCAAAGACTTGATCTTGCCAATAAGGAATATGAACTTCTTTTATATCTTATGAAGAACATGGGCAATGCCCTGACCAGAGAGTCAATTCTTCTTAAGGTCTGGGGATATGAAAATGATTCTGATGACAGAACTCTGGATACGCACATGAAACTGTTAAGAAAAGATCTGAAAGAATATGGAAAATATATCACAACAATTAGAGGGGTAGGCTATCGCTTTGAAAAGGAAATATAGTCTGTTTCATCAGCTGATGGTAATTCTGTTTCTTTTTGTGGGCATGGTCCTGGGACTGATATATGTTTTTCAGACAGCTTTTCTTGATGATTTCTATTCCAAAGAAAAGATTGAAAACATTAATGCAATCGCCAGAAATATTGAAAATGCTATTTTAAAGGGCTCAAGAGAAGATGTATATAACGATTTTGGTGTATCCAATGAGGTGTGTATCAGAGTAATATCCAACAGTGAAAGGTACACGTATACTTCAGGGTGTTTTCTTAAGGATATGAATGTTGAAACAGTAAACAGAGTTGCACAGGACACCATAGCCTCAGGAGGAGAAAAACTGTTTAAAGACTTTAAATATATTTCACCCCAAAGCAAGCGCACGGATGACTTATACCTTTACAGCCGCTATCT
>CALFPO010000089.1 GCA_937919165.1 uncultured Bacillota bacterium
GCAGTCAGAAGCGCTGCACCGACCATGATATGATGCTCCGGACCGTGCATATGGCAGAACGGAAGATCCATCATCTTATTCAGAATCAGAATCGGATCTTTCGATGTTTCTGACAAACATATGCCAAAAATGCCATCAATGCCTTTGGTGTGACATTCGTTGCAGACGTAGTGGCCATTTACGCAGCGTGTCTTGCTGAGTTCCTTTTTATGGCAGATGGCACACTCCATCAGAATATCTTCTTCCAGATATTCCAGTGGTGCCTTGCAGATGAGGCATTCCTCTTTATATTCATTTGTTTCTTCTTTGGCTTTCATATTCATTAAATCCTCATGCAAATTCTGCTATATCTTTTTATGCATATGCAATATGGCGGCTAAAGACATGGCAGTCAATCAGTCCAATCTTTATTTCCATTTTCCCTGTCTTCCATACTCATAGCCATCGATATCGATATGGTTTGTTTCCCTACCTTCAGATTCTTTCATAGGAATCTGAACGTACTTCAAGGAAATGCCGTCGAAGCTGATGCATACTGTACCATCTTCTATGCAGGAAGAAATGTTTCCTGTCAGGAATGCATTGTTGGAATAATAGATAGTCTGGCCATCGGGATTCTTGTTTGTATAGATATCGAAAACCGTTGTGTATGATGAATTGAAGTTATTGAATTCAACAATATCCTTTATTATTCTTCCCGGATAATCTATGACAGTTGTCCCAGCATTGCCGTATTCATCCTTGTAATTTACGATTATCTGACTATCATTGATCTCTGTGTCTGATACACCGCAATCTTCTCTTGCAACAATGCATGCAGTCTCTTCGCCGTTTGGACCGATACACGTTTCAGGCTGTTCCTGTTCCATAGCGCAGCTGTCATCGTGGGCTATATAGGCGGTCTCAGCAAGGAAATAAACTGTTTCATTGCTTTCCTTGAGGAAATATGCGTAGGATGGCTCAGTAGCGTTCTGGCATGGAACAATCATGGCTGTCGAGCACGGCTTGTTTTCTTCCATCGCTTTTTCATCTTCAAACAGTTCTATCTGCGTTGGTCCGCCAGCGTTCATGTATTGGGCAAAAGTAAAGCTTATGACCGCTTTGCCATCATCCAGCTTGCCAGCGTTAAAGACATCGTCTGCGTTTGGACCTAGACCTTTGAAGCGATAGAGGCAATTCTTGAAGCTCTTGTCTTCGGATTTGTCATAGAGCTCCAGAGTCAATGGGCTGTTGCAGTAATTGAAGCAGGTCTGCAGCATCTTCATGGCTTTTTCTTTCTGTCTCAGTAACATCGTCTTTTCGCATTGCGAAAGGATAGGAGTCAAACGATAATGAAGATTGTTTATGTAATCAGAGGTCATCTGATCGATCTCTGACTGGCTAGGATAAGGCATGCGTTTATAGCCAGCATCATCGATTACTTCATTGACCGTATCAGCATCAAGTTCCCAGAACTTTTCAGCATACAATCTGATCTCTCTTTCGATTGCATCCTCTATGAATTCCTGCTTGCCGGCAGCAGTATAGCGATCAAAGATATCCATGAAGATGTCATACCATTCCTTGTTTTTCCGATAGGAATATTTGCCTGATTCGTACTGATCTCCGAAATACTCGTAGACAGCCGCCATATTCTCCATCTTGATGGCCTTGGCTTCCTCAAACATCTCGCTGATGACTACAGAAACCACATAGAATCCGGACATCGACAAGGCTACACTTGGACCCAAGCCTTCAGCCGCATAGCCGAACAGATCGACGGTTGTCGAAATAAGCGTGCTGTATAGGTCGAGGATCTCATCCCTGCTCTTGTTGTCTTTCCAATAGGCTAAGGACAGCTTGCATACCGAGGTATATAGTCCAAGCTTGCTCATTCTGTTGAATGCCTTCTTGAAGAAACTGTTCTCAAAGCCGCTGCCCAGAGTTGCGATAGCGGCAGCCGAACCGAGGCATGATGTCGAATCATATATATGATTGTTTATCTTTTCAGGAATCGGACACAGTATTCCATGGAATGCATCCAGCGCCACTTCAATGGCTGACTTATCAGTAAAGTAGTTGTCATCCCAAGCAAGCGTATCATCGATGAAGTTGCGCATTGTCTGCATCGCCTCATCCAATGACTGATAATCATCAAAAGCCTTGTTTAGGTTTACGCCATATTTGGAAGCGCTCTGCTTATCCTTGAACATCATGACGGCATGTTTGGAAAGGTGCGACGACAGAACAACAACTTCCTTGTTTTCCTCATCGACTTCGCAAAGCTCATATTCCCATTGTTCAGTTTCCTCGTTGAAACATTTTGCGCAAAGGCATTCATTCGGATCTTCTCCAGGCATGATAAAGCTTTCATCATAAGGAATCCTGATTTCGAAATATCCGTTCGTGCCTTCTTTAAGCTCATCAGAAGAAACGTCATAGCCATAGGTCTTCCAGCCTTCCGCTTCATTCTTTTGAATCTTGATTGGACTGACTGTTACTTCGATTTCTCCATCATATAGACAATCGTCAACAGACAGACTGACCTTTTCTGGGCTCGGCGATAACTCATCGGTTATGTTTCCTGATTGTATCTTTTCTTCTTCAACGACTGGTTTTGAACATGACGTCATAGAAAGAAAACAAAAACCAGCCATCAATATCGTCAAACTTTTCTTCAGAAGATGCTTCATTTTTTCGCCTTTCCTGCTTGTGATCGAATGCAACAATAGAGCAACAGATCCATCAATTATGTCAACACCAACATTGATACTATCTGCTTCGTGTGCAGGCAGAATCATTGGCAGCATTATTGATTTCTTCGCATTGCTTATACAACTAAATTATATCGGATGTTTTCTAATCAAGACAAATAATGAGATAATTGAAACATAAAAGAAATGCTAGCGAATATGTTGCCATGAAAGGAAAAACAATGGAAAACATAAAAATCAACAATGAAGGAAAATACATCTGGGGCTACGAGCTTGACCTATTCAGGAATTTTGTTGTCTTGAAGCTTGTTTTGAAGATAATTGGCATCAGTTTCTTGGGTGTGTATGTGCTTAGTTGCCTGCTGTCTATCGGCAACAGCGGTTTCTTCTTTGATGGCCTATGGAAAAACACCAAGGCATTCATCATCCTTACTGTTGTCATGCTGGTGCTGGCTATTATTGCTTATTTCATCTACGCCAAGATAATGGATGGCAAGTATTGCGTGATATTCGAAATGGATGAAGAAGGAATAAAGCATACTCAGCTTGACAAGCAGGCTGATAAAGCCAATATGCTGTCTCTTGTCGAAGCAATGGCAGCTGCAGCAGCACATAACCCTGGCCTTGTGGGATCAAGTCTGATGAAATATGGACATACAAGCATCCAGACCGATTTCAAGAAAGTGAAAAAGGTCTCAACCGATAGAAAATCCAATGCCATCATATTGAAATATGGTCTTCACAACAATCAGATCTACGTAGAGGATGAAGACTATGAAGAGGTATTGTCGTTCATCAAAGATAAGTGCACCATCCAACAAAAAACCGACCCTCAGATCGGTTAGTCTATCCCATGGCATCGCAATAATGCGATGTTTTTGTTAGATGTAAACTACTTCAAATTCCTCAAAGAAGATAGGCATGTCAGGTGTAAAGACATAGCCGCATTCCTTGCCTTCCTCAGAAAACAGCACGCTATGATTGAAGATCCAGGTATCGAGCACCTCATCCTCGCCTTCCTTTGATGCGATCTCGAAAGTCATGTCCTTGAAGCGCATGATGCGATAGTTTGTTGTCCTTATGATGCAGCGCGGATTGTCTTTGCTGTCTAAGACAATCGAATAGGAACCGATTGCAGGATAGCTTTCATTTTCTAGGTATACGCTTGTCGTAGCTCTCTTCTTTCCATCCAGCACCAGCTGCAAAAGTTCATCGCTTCCTTCAGGAGTGAAGCCACCGAAACTGAAAGCTTCATCATATTCCATATCTTCAGGAAGATTGTTGTCCTTCAAAAATGTTTTCCAATACTCTTCAACGTTCATATCTTTTTACCTCAAAATAGAACTTGCTATATTTTCCCTTTATTGATTCTACACCATACTCTAATCCATGTGCCATAAGCAATTCTCTGGAAAGCGACAAGCCTATACCTGAGCCAAGATGCGGACGATTATGGTCCTTATCGGCCTTGTAGTAGCGTTCCCAGATGCTGCCGATGTCTTTCTCATCGATGCCCTTGCCATTGTCATAGACATAGACTCTGTATCTATCTTCCTTCTTCTCGACACCAAGAACGATCTTCTGTTTCTTCTTGTCTCCATAGTTTAGCGCATTGTTTATGAAATTGTAGAGGACCTGGCGAAGGCGATGTTCATCCGCGTAGATGACTATATCCTTCATTGTCTTGAGACTGAAGTCGACTTTGAGGCTTTCACAATACTTGTCATATTGGTGATAGACGCTTTCCAGCAGTCCGTTGAGGCTGAATGCTTCCTTATGCAGTTCGATGCCTGATGCTTCGCTTGTGGAGATATCGATGAGATCATCGACAAGTGACGATAGCCTATTGGCCTCAGAAATGATGATGTTGATGTTCTCGGCATTGTTCTCTTCAGGAAGGTCCCTGATCATCTCGCCATATCCCACTATCATCGTTAGCGGCGTGCGCAGATCATGAGATACGTTGCCAAGCAGTTCCTTCTTGGCTATGTCGGCTTTCATGATGTCTTTGCCGGCAATCGTCAAGGTATCGTTCAATTCATTGAATTCCTTGCTTGCAGTCTTGACGATATTTCCATCGTAGCTGCCCTTGGACAGATTCTTGGATTCCTCATTGATCTGCTTTACCGGCTTCAGAATAAGCTTCGATATAAGCAATGCCAATACTACAGTTGCCGCAACAACAATCAATGCAATGATCAGATACTGGCTCTTGATGGTCGAGATGGTGACGCCCAATGGCGTCATGATCGAAGAAACAAGAATCATGATGTTGTTTCCGCCATGTTTTATCATCGAACCATAGATATATGTTTTCTGTCCCTGATCATCATATGAACGGCGATAGATGAAGTCATCAAACAGATAGCTTCCGTTATTCTCTGCTATCTTGTTGGCCATCATGTTTATGTCGCCATATTCAAGATTCCTCAAGGCACATCCGCCGGCATAGTTGTATCTGTAGTCATTCGATACGATTCTGACGCATACCTCATTGGACATGGACATGTCATCCAGATATCCTTCCATATCGTCTCTGGCAATCGATGACGCTATCGAAGCAGCGACATTCTCGATTGTCTTGATCTTGTTTCTGGTATAGAAGTCATCAAGAAAAGCTGTCTGGAAGACATATATCATTCCCAGAATGAGCACGACAAATCCCAGAAGTATCGCAACAAGCTCAAAGCGCAGGCTAAATCTCTTTTTCAAAGCGATATCCGACCCCTCTGATTGTCGTTATGTATTTTCCGTATTCTTTCAGATCTTTTCTCAAAAGCTTCATATGCGTATCCAAAGTACGGTCATCGCCGTCATATTCGTAGCCCCATACCTTCGATATTATGGCTT
>CALFPO010000090.1 GCA_937919165.1 uncultured Bacillota bacterium
TTGAGCTTGATGAGGGCAAAGAGCCTAGAATGTATGCAGATCAGGCCATGATGAAGCTTATTGGCCTTGATCATGAAGTATCGCCTGAAGAGACCTACCATGCCTGGTATGACTACATCGATGCTGACCATTATGGCGAGGTAGCTGAAGCGGTAGAGAAGATGACTTCCGGAATCCATGCGGAGGTTCAGTATCCGTGGCACCATCCCAACGGCGACACGATGATCGTGCGCTGCGGCGGCGTGCGCAATTTTGCGTATACGAAGGGCGTCCGCATTGAAGGCACCCATCAGAACATCACATCGATGATGCATTATGAAAGGAAGAACCTTACGGATCTTCTGGCATCATTGTCAGAGAACTTCCTGCAGGTCTATTTCCTTGATCCTTATACCGGAGCATTCAACTCATATGCGGGCAATGCCTTTGACGGCGACGAGAACAGAGACTACAGCCAGATCAACTTCTATGATGATGTTGCCAACAGGAGCGGTTCGATCGTCCATCCTGACGATAAGCCGATCATCGATAAGATGTATTCGCGCGAGAACCTGATTGCGGTTCTTGAATCAGGCCAGCCAAGCGATTTCGTTATCAGATGGCCTAACGGCAATGATTGCGTATATATGAAGAACAGGCTTGTGCCATATGAAGATGAAGATGGGACAAGAAAGCTTGTCATAGGTGTGCTTGATGTTACGGCCGAGAAGGCTGCCGAAAGAACCCTGGAGGAGAGAAATACCTATCTAGAGCATTTCCTGAAAGGTTTCTCATCAGCATATATAGTCGATCTTGACAAAGATAAATTTGAGATTCTGCATATGGACAGCGGTTTTCTTGATAGCTTCAGATCTGACGGCAACGCTGCAGATATGAGAAACTTCATTGATAATCATATCCATCCTGATGATAGAGAGATGATGCTTGAGATGTCCGATAGCAAGCACATCAAGAAACTTCTTGAGACGAAGGAAGAAATCACCTTTACCGTTCGTGAAGTGTTTGATGATGTGGAGAAGACGATGCGCGTTCTGATCATGCGTGGCGTCGACAATTCCCGTGCGGCTGTCGGCTTCATGAACATCTCTGATGAGATTGCCAAGGAGAAGGAATACAGCCATAAGCTGGAAGTTGCCAATAGAGCCAAGACGGCTTTCCTGTTCAATATGTCGCATGATATCAGGACACCGATGAATGCGATCATCGGCTTTACCGAAATGGCTCAGAAGCATAGCGATGATAAAGAGAAGGTTGAGAACTGTCTGGAGAAGGTGCATTCTTCAGGCAAGCACCTGCTTAGCCTGATTAACGATGTCCTTGATATGTCAAGAATCGAATCAGGAAAGCTGGAGATAGAAGAGAAGATCATCAACATCGCTGAAGCCAGCAAGCCAGCGATGGCTATTGCCTATGAAAACGCAAAGGAAAGAGATATTACATTGACGCTTCATGCTAGCTCGATCGGAGAAGAATACATCTACGGCGATGAGCTCAAGATCAGCCAGATAGCGCTGAACATCATGTCCAATGCGATCAAGTATACAAATCCTGGCGGAAAGGTCGATGTCAGTGTAGTGGAGGTTCCTAACGATGACCCTGACAGGCTTGTCTGCGATCTGATTGTCGAGGACAACGGCATAGGAATGTCTGAAGAATTTCTTGGCAGGATCTTTGAACCGTTCGAACGTTCGACCACCTCAACCAAGAGCGGCGTGCAGGGCACGGGCCTTGGTATGGCCATCTCCAAGGAACTTGTCGATAAAATGGGCGGAACAATAAGCATCGAAAGCAAGCTTGGAGTCGGTACCAAGGTTACGGTCAGATTCAATTTCAGGCGCGCTGAAAGTCCAAACAAAAATGACGGATCTCAAGTCGAATGCATTGAGAATGTCGATCTGAAGGGCAAGAAAGTGCTGCTGGTGGAAGATAATGAACTCAATCGTGAGATAGCTACCGAAATCCTTGAGGATGAAGGCATTCTGGTCGATACGGCTGAAGATGGCGATATCGCTGTCAAGATCATGGAAAGTGCATGCGATGGCCAATATGACCTGATTCTGATGGATGTGCAGATGCCAAAGATGAATGGCTATGAGGCTACAAGAGCCATCAGACAGCTTCCGGATAAGGCTGTATCCTCCATTCCGATTGTGGCTATGACGGCCAATGCCTTCGATGAAGACAAGCATAATGCCATTGAAGCCGGCATGAACGGACATATCGCCAAGCCTATCGATATACCGAAGCTTATTGAGACGCTTGCCAGAATCCTGAAATAGCGCAGATGAAATACAAAAAAAGGAAGATATAGGCATGAATACATCGCTTAATCTTCCTTTATTTTTGCTTTGTAATATAATGACTATAGCGCTGGCTTACCGGCGAGTATTTATTGGACTTATTTATTTCTTCTGCGATTCATATGATGAGTCGGTCCAAGCAATAGATTTACTAAGTTCGTAGATGGGAGGAACTTCCTAAATGAGCATTGAACTAGCATCATCTTTGCCATATATAAAAGGAGGCTTGCGATGAAGAACAACGGTAAACGCGGCCTTTTATTGATTGTGACAGCTTTGCTGGCGCTTCTTTTTGCCGGAAGCCTGCTTCTGCTCATAAAGGGAGCCGACAAAAACTTCGTTGATTCCAGCAAAACCCTTTCGGTACAGATAGCCAATAGGATAGAGGGCAACGAGAGCGAAAAGAATGAGATGCAGCAATCGCTGAAGGAAGAATACATCTCCAAAGCCAAAGCTTTTGCGAACATTCTGGAAATCGATGATGGCATAGAAGAAGACTATGACGAACTCTGCAGGATGGCGTCCTTGCTTGATATAGATGAAGTCAACATCTTTTCGACCAATGGCCTTATTGCCTACAGTACCGTTCCAGAATATGTAGGCTTCAGCATCTATAGCGGCGGGCAGATCGCTTTCTTTGAGCCGATGATGAAAAACAAGGAACTGGAGCTTTGCCAGGACCTTACGCCTAACACCAAAGAAGGGAAGCTTGTCATGTATGCAGCCGTATGGCGTCCAAACGGCGAAAGCATCGTTCAGATTGGCATCACGCCAGAACACCTTCTCAACGCCATGGAAAGGACCGATATCTCAAAGGTATTGGACAGCATACCGTCAGAGAATGCGATCTATTTCATATATGATTTCAACCAAGATAAGATTGTCTCATCGACAAATTCCAGCCTTGTGGGATTATCCAACGCTCAATCGCCAATCAATTTCAATGATGTTCCTGATGTATTGAGGAAAATTGAGATGGATGAAACCAAATATGCATATATCATGTATGATTTTGGCAGATACAAGATAGGCATATGCGAGAACACAATCGAACTGTATAAGGTTGCAAACAGCTATGCGGTGCTTTTCTTTGGCTTGTTTGCATCAAGCATCGTCTGCGTCTATTTCCTGATCAACTACATGGTCAAGAAGAGGCAGGAAGATGAAGAAAACCATATAAAGAACCTCAAGAACTTTGCCGACCAGCTTTCTAGCTACAAGAGAGCAGTACTTTCCGATGCCAATATCTCTTTAGAAGTCAATCTGAATAAGGATGATCTCTATTATGGCGTATGGAAGGACGATGAAGGCCAAGAGGTTCCTTTGGAAGAGATAATCGGCTTATCGCTTCCTTGCAGCTACGATGAATATATCAAGACCTGGAACAAACGCTTTGTGAAAGACGAGAGTATAGGCTCGTTCTCGGATAGCACCAGCAGGAAACATCTGATCGAATGCTTCAATAGAGGCATGTCAGAAGTAACCTTTGACTATGAGGCAAAGACCATTTCGGGCAAGAGTTCCTGGCTGCGTCGAAGCATATGCATGACCAAGAACCAAACTGGCGATATCATTGCCTATACAAACGTCAAGGATATTTCAGAAGTAATTGACAAGAAAAAACGTGAAGAAGCTTATGTCAGAGCTTTAGCCATCGATTATGACAGCATTATTGTCGTGAATTTCAAGGAAGACAAGAACGATGATACCGTCGATCTGCATAGCCGCGTATCTGAAGAGATCATGGATATTCTGGGTGATGACATCATCTCTGAGAATCACTACAGCGAAAAGCTTTCCCTGATCAGCGAGTATGTTCATCCAGAAGATAGAGAACTATTCACGAAATCCACAAGGCGAGAGAGCATCCTTGATTCGTTTGCCAAGAACAGGACCCATATCGTTCCTTTCAGATTCATGAAACCTGATGATTCGTTTGTGTATTACCAGTGCCGCTTCATTCCGATCAGGGATGAAGAAGACATGCCGACCGGCATGATTGCCTGCATGAGAAACATCGACAGCGAAACAAGGGAAGAGATGGCTACACGTCAGGAACTTGTTGATTCCAAGATTGCTGCCGAAGCAGCAAATCTGGCAAAGACCACATTCCTTTTCAATATGTCGCACGACATCCGTACGCCTATGAATGCTATCATCGGCTTTACCGATATAGCGGAGAAGCATATCGACGATAAGCAGCGCGTCAAGGAATCTCTGGCTAAGGTCAGGATGTCCAGCAGCCATCTGCTTTCGCTAATCAACGATGTGCTGGATATGTCAAGGGTTGAGTCTGGCACTGTGAAGATTGATGAAGAGCCTATCTGCATAGATATGCTGAAGGACAACCTTTTCAGCATGCTGAACGGTACGGCCGAAAACAAGAACATCTCTTTGACGGCTATTGTCGATGGATCGGTAAAGAACCATTGGGTATATGTCGATAGACTGAGACTGATGAGAGTCATCACCAACATCATTTCCAATTCGCTGAAGTATACCAATCCGGGCGGAAAGATCGATCTGCTTATAGAGGAGCTTCCTTGCGATAGGGAAGGATATGCACATTATCGCTATACGATAAGCGATACCGGAATAGGCATGTCCAAGGAATATCTTGCCCATGTCTTTGAGCCGTTCTCAAGAGCGGAAAGCGCCACAAAGAGCGGCATACAGGGTACTGGTCTAGGCATGGCCATAACCAAGTCATTGACGGAGCTGATGGGCGGAACCGTCGATATCGAAAGTGAAGTCAATGTCGGTACGACAGTACGTTTCGATTTTGAAAACAGGATTGCCGAGCCTGCAGATCCGGTGACGGAGGCCGTGAAGGTTGAATCCGTACTGGATGGCAAGAAGATTCTGCTGGTAGAAGATAATGAACTGAATCGTGAGATAGCTACTGAGATACTTGAAGAAGAGGGAGCTATCGTCGATACTGCCGAGGATGGCGATATTGCGGTAGAGAAGATGAAGAATGCTCATTTTGGCCAATATGACCTTGTTTTGATGGATATCCAGATGCCAAGAATGGATGGCTATGAAGCTACAAGGGAAATCCGAAAGCTCGATGATGCATATGCTTCCTCAATACCTATCGTGGCTATGACAGCCAATGCCTTTGATGAAGACAAGCGCAATGCCTTCGAGGCTGGCATGAATGGGCATATCGCCAAGCCTATCGATATTTCTAAGCTTCTGTCTACCTTGGCGGAAGTGCTTAAATGATGATATGAAGCCGCAAATTGCTTGCGGCTTTTTCTTTGCATTACTATAATGATGTTGCAGGGGTGCCGATTGGCTGAGATTATACCCATTAACCTGATTCGGATAATGCCGACGTAGGGATGAGCACCTTTGTAGGAAGGTGTTTTTTTATGAATAGGACCCATAGGATGGTAATGATATCCGTTTATGTCGCAATGGCTTTGGCATTAGATTATGTCAAGTCTTTCATTCCGTTTCTCAATATGAGCTCTGGAGGCTCTATCAATATTGCCTTGATTCCGATTGCTGTCTGTTCCTTCCACTTGGGATGTTTCAATGGAGTCGTTGCCGGAATGCTGTGGTGGCTTGTTTCAAGTATTATGGGACTTAATCCGTATTTCTTGAACATTGTACAATATGCTGCAGATTATATTATTCCTAGCGGCATTGTGGGCCTTAGTTCATTATTCTATAGAAAGAAGAAGATCGTTGAGGCTGAAGCCGGAATACTCCTGATGATGCTTATCAGGACATTCTTCCTGGTGCTTAGCGGTGCCATCTTCTGGAGTGAGGAGATTTCATGGGCATCGTGGAGCTATTCCTTGACCTACAATCTTCCATATTCGCTTGCGACATGCGTGATGCTGATGGCTGTTGTACCGCTTGTTTTAAGAAGCTTCAAAAACTATCTGTGATACAATTGTGCTTATGGAAGAATTGAAGATAGGCGATAGCGTCTTTGTGCAGTCTTTCAAGCATGATGGAACTTTGCATAGAACATGGTCCAAAGCTCTGGTTATCGATATCCAGGATGATTTTTATGTTGTTGTCACCGACCACACCTGGGTTGTGGAAGCTGACGGCAGAAAATGGCTGACCAAGGAGCCAGCTATCTGCTTCTACTACCGCAAGAAGTGGTTCAATGTGATATCCATGGTGAGAAAGGCCGGGATCTACTATTATTGCAACGTTGCATCTCCAAGCATATATGATGGAGAAGCCATAAAGAATATCGATTATGATCTTGATGTGAAGGTCTTTCCTGATGGAACATATGCGATTCTTGATGAAAATGAGTTCGAATATCACTGCCAGAAGATGAAATATTCAGAAAAACTCAAGAAAATAAGCATAAATGCCAAGGATGAAATAGTGAAAATGGTTGAGAATAAGACCAATCCGTTCGATTTTTCATACATAAATAGCTATATAATCCGCTATTTTGACCTGATTTTTAGCGAAAAAGAGGCAGAATGAACAAAAAAAGCAACTTTTTTGAAAAAAAGTGAAAAAAGTTGTTGACAAGGGTATATGGATTTGGTACATTAATAGAGCGCCAAGGAAAGCAAGTGCTTAAAAAGCCGCTTAAAATGGCCGCGATTCGATCTTTGAAAACTAAATAAGAAGCAATTAAACAAAACGTCAATTCATTTAAATTAAAATATAGAACATATGTTCTAAAATATTCAAGAGTCATCAAACGGAGAGTTTGATCCTGGCTCAGGATGAACGCTGGCGGCGTGCTTAATACATGCAAGTCGAACGGATGAGATTTCTAGCTTGCTAGAAATCGAGTTAGTGGCGAACGGGTGAGTAATACGTAGGCAACCTGCCCTACAGAGGGGGATAGCAGTTGGAAACGACTATTAATACCGCATAGGTAATCGGAAGGCATCTTCTGATTATTAAAGGTGCGTTTGCACCGCTGTGGGATGGGCTTACGCTGTATTAGCTAGTTGGTGAGGTAACGGCCCACCAAGGCGATGATACATAGCCGGTCTGAGAGGATGAACGGCCACATTGGGACTGAGACACGGCCCAGACTCCTACGGGAGGCAGCAGTAAGGAATTTTCGGCAATGGGGGAAACCCTGACCGAGCAACGCCGCGTGAGTGATGAAGGCCTTCGGGTCGTAAAGCTCTGTGGTAAAGGAAGAATACCAGTGATAGGAAATGATTACTGGCTGACGGTACTTTACTAGAAAGTCACGGCTTACTACGTGCCAGCAGCCGCGGTAATACGTAGGTGGCAAGCGTTATCCGGATTTATTGGGCGTAAAGGGTGCGCAGGCGGTCTGTTTAGTCTGAGGTGAAAGCGTGGAGCTCAACTCCATACAGCCTTGGATACTGGCAGACTAGAGTGCAGAAGAGGGTTATGGAACTCCATGTGTAGCGGTAAAATGCGTAGATATATGGAAGAACACCAGCGGCGAAGGCGGTAACCTGGTCTGTTACTGACGCTCAGGCACGAAAGCGTGGGGAGCAAATAGGATTAGATACCCTAGTAGTCCACGCCCTAAACGATGATTACTAAATGTTGGAGAAATTCAGTGTTGTAGCTAACGCAATAAGTAATCCGCCTGGGGAGTATGTACGCAAGTGTGAAACTTAAAGGAATTGACGGGGCCCCGCACAAGCGGTGGAGTATGTGGTTTAATTCGACGCAACGCGAAGAACCTTACCAGGGCTTGACATTGATTGACAGCAATAGAGATATTGCCTTTTCTTCGGAAACAAGAAAACAGGTGGTGCATGGCTGTCGTCAGCTCGTGTCGTGAGATGTTGGGTTAAGTCCC
>CALFPO010000091.1 GCA_937919165.1 uncultured Bacillota bacterium
ACTTCAAGTTCCTGAGCTTTATTGGCAAGAGCCTGGAAGATATTATCGTTGTTCCATAATTCAACATTTTTGAGTGCAGCTTTGGCTTCAGGAAGCAGTTTTGCGGCAATTTCTGAATCTGTTTTTGCTTTCTTGTTTACATAGATATCTGATTGATATTCATCAGCATTGTTGAAGAATGAAATCATGTCCTTGATTTCAGAAAGGGTATTGACTCTATCGTGGATAGCGTTTGCGACAAGCTTATAGTCAAATCCTTCTCCGATTACTTCAGAGATATATGGCTTAACCAATTCGTAGTATCTATCCATATCCATATTTCTTAGATACATGCCATTCATCCAGGTCAATTTATCGATATCGAAGATAGCTCCTGTAGTTCCGATGCGTTTAACATCGAATGCCTTGCATAGTTCATCGAGCGAATAGATCTCTCTATCTTCACTAGGTGCCCATCCAAGAAGAGCGATATAGTTCAGTATGGCTTCTGGAAGATATCCTTTAGCTACCAGATCCTGAAATGAAGCATCGCCATTGCGTTTTGATAGCTTCTGATGCTCGTCCTTCATTACAGGAGGACAATGGATATAGCGTGGGATGTCCCAGCCGAATGCTTCATATATTAGGTTATATTTAGGCGCAGATGAAAGGTATTCGTTTCCTCTTACAACATCGCTGATGGCCATCATATGGTCATCGATGACATTGGCGAAGTTGTAGGTAGGGAAACCATCTGACTTCAAGAGAACCATCTCGTCCAAAGTTTTGTTTTCGACAGTGATCGTTCCATATACTTCATCAACAAATGATGTTGTGCCTTCAGGATCGATATTGAGACGGATTACATATTCTTCATTGTTGTCAAGCTTTGATTGAATCTCTTCCTTGCTTAGGTTCTTGCACGGATCGACAAAATAGAATGAATCGCCGGCTGCAGCTCTTTGTGCTTCAACATCTTCCTCTTTGCAGAAGCAGTAATGTGCCTTTCCCATATCCACCAATTTATGCGCA
Organism: uncultured Bacillota bacterium; assembly: GCA_937919165.1. GTDB lineage: Bacteria > Bacillota_I > Bacilli_A > Erysipelotrichales > Erysipelotrichaceae > Colivicinus. The sequence continues at coordinate 1,012 of CALFPO010000091.1, forward strand.
TATTCGGCATAGATGCCGCTGCGCATGCGGTCTGACTGGACATATGGACCATAGTTTCCGCCGATATCCGGTCCTTCATCATGGAATAGACCACATTCTTTCAGGGTTCCGTAGATTATGTCTACAGCTCCTTCGACTAATCTTCCTTGGTCAGTATCTTCAATTCTAAGTATGAAATCTCCATCATCCTTCTTGGCAATAAGGTAGGCATATAAGGCTGTTCTCAAATTGCCTATATGCATATAACCTGTTGGACTTGGAGCAAATCTTGTACGTATTCTCATAGAAATCACCTCATGACTATTCTAACAAAACCATGGCTATTTAACTAGTTGAAACGATATGTATGCTATAATTTTGAAGGAGGATTCTACTAATGAAATTCGAATACAGGCCTAGCGGTGTTTGCAGCCAGTTCTATACATTTGATATCGAAGAGAATATCATCAAATCACTTGATGTCATAGGCGGATGTCAAGGCAATCTAAGAGGCATTTCTAGAATCGTTGTCGGCATGAACATCGATGATGTCATAAAGGCATTTGAAGGTGTTGATTGCCATGGAAAGGGCACATCTTGCCCAGACCAGATAAGCAGAGCCTTAAAGGCATTCAAAGAGACGCAGAATCAGTAGATGCTTTATATCACATATATACTATTTGTAACGCTTATGGTTGCAGCAGACCAGTTCAGCAAGTATCTGGTCGTAAAGATGATTCCTTTATATGACGAAATCAAGATCATTGATGGCTTTTTTAGTTTGACTTATGTTAGAAACTATGGTGCTGGTTTTTCAGTACTGCAGAATGAGACCATTCTGTTCAAGGTTATTACGATTGTTGCGCTTATTGTGCTTGCTTATCTTCTGTATAAAAGCAAAAGCAATGAGATTGCTTATAGGATTGCTTATCTTCTATTGATAAGCGGAGCAATCGGCAACTTCATTGATAGATGCAGATATGCATATGTAGTCGATTTCCTGGATTTCATCTTCTTTGGATGGGATTTTCCGATATTCAACGTTGCGGATTGTTTCATAACGGTTGGGTGTTTCATTCTGATTGTTTTAGCCTTCATGGAGAGCAAGAATGCCAAATGTTAAGCTGATTGTCGATGAGGATAATGTCGATAGAAGACTTGATTCTTTCCTGGGCGAAATGACGCCTTTATCAAGAACGCAGATTCAGAAACTGATTGAAAATAAGAAAATTTTTCTTAATGGCGAATTACCAATAAAGAAAATAAAGACGGTTTTAGGCGATATCATCGAGTTTGAATACGAGGAACAGACGCCAACCGACATCAGACCTGAGAATATATCATTGGACATCGTCTATGAAGATAACGATATCATTGTCATAAACAAACCTAAAGACATGGTTGTCCATCCTGCAGCAGGAAATCCTGACGGAACCATCGTCAATGCTCTTTTGTATCACTGCAAGGAACTTAGCGATATAAATGGCTATTTCAGACCGGGCATAGTGCATCGTATCGATAAGGATACAAGCGGCTTGTTGGTATGTGCAAAGAATAATGCTGTACATGTGAATCTTTCTGAGCAGCTTAAGGATAAGACTTGTTTCAGAAGGTATTACGCTATAGTTTCAGGAACAATAGAGAATAACGAAGGATTGATTGATGCGCCAATCGGACGTAGCGAGAAAGATAGGCAAAGAATGTGTGTCACGCCAAAGAATTCCAAGAATGCTATCACCGAATTCATAGTAGTGGAAAGATATGGCGATTCGACCTTGCTGGACGTAGAACTGAAGACAGGAAGGACTCACCAGATAAGGGTACATATGGCATACATCAATCATCCCGTCATGAATGATGCCAAATATGGAAAGAGTATTATCGATTCTACAGGCCAATATCTTCATGCATATTACCTTTCTTTCATTCATCCTGCAACAAATGAACGTATGGAATTCACTACTGACATGCCTGAATATATGAAGGAATACATCGCTTCAAAAGGAGGAAAAGGAATTGTTCGACAAAGAGATCTATAAGCTTTTCCAGGTAAGCGATGCATTGGTGAACAGCCACAAGTATTCGCAGATTGTCGTAAAAGATCCTGATAGCGAAAACAACGAAACAAAAGATGAACTTTGGTATCTGAACTACGACAACTCTTACTATCAGGCTATTCGTGTTACATATCATTCCGCAAAGAACTTTACTTATGAAAAGGAAAGAATCGAAAAGTATCTTTCGGTTTTCATTAAAGACAAGGATATAGAACACATAAGCTTTCTTGATATCCACATCAGCAGCGACAAATTTGATGAGGAACTTGAGGATTACGACTATGTGAACATCGAAGATGGATATTATGACGGCGTTTATCTAAAAGACAAGTATCCTGAATTATATACATGCATACGTGAAGTGAATGACGTCAAAAGGGAGATGAAGAGGATCTTGAGCAGAGCAATCTCCAGCAAGAACAACAACCGTTTCCTTAAGAACTATCCGCATTTCTTTACCTATCTGATCATTGGCATATGCATTTTCATGTATATTGTTTCTTTTTTTCTTGGAAGAAAATATGATGATGCATCAGTATTCATAGCATTGGGCGCCGATTATAAGACTTTCACTTTAGGCTTGGGCCAGTTCTATCGTCTGATAAGCTGTGCATTCCTTCATGGCAGTTTTATGCATCTATTATTCAATATGATTTCTTTATACTCTATAGGCACTTATATTGAACGCACCTATGGGCATATAAGATTTCTTAGCATCCTGTTCTATTCGATAGTGATTGGAGCCTTGACCTCCGAGATCCTTACGGACAATTCTCTTGTCTTGGGAATTTCGGGTGGCATATATGGATTGTTCATATTCTATGTTATGGACATAATCAAGAACAAGATAATAAATGTGAATTCTCTGTTGCTTACGCTGCTGATAAACCTTGGCATCAATTTCATGGGTTCGACATCATGGCAATCACATATAGGAGGCATGATAGGCGGTCTTATGATGTATCTTCTCTTGACAAGCAAGCAGAAACTTGGCCCAGGCATTCTTAGTGCAGTTCTTCTTGGATGCCTATTTGGAAAGTTCTGCATGATCGATCATATCGACTCGGCATACCTTGGGACTGACAACAAAGTTTTGCAGATATATAGAGATTTAGGATTGAATAAATACGCCAATAAGCTTGCAGGAAAGCTTATTGAAGCTTATGTGAAATATTTCGGTTAGGAGAAAACTATGGTCATCACTTGGGATGAATACTTCATGGGTTTAGCCCATCTTTCCGCCTTACGTTCTAAAGATCCAAGCACACAGGTCGGTGCTTGTATTGTGGATTCAGACAAAAAGGTCGTATCTATCGGCTATAATGGCATGCCTAGAGGCTGTAATGATGAAGACTTTCCATGGAATAGAGAAGGAGATATGCTCAACAGCAAGTATGCCTATGTTGTGCATGCAGAACTTAATGCAATCCTTAATTCGCCACGTTCATTGAAGGATTGCACCATCTATGTATCTTTATTCCCCTGCAATGAATGTGCAAAGGCCATCATTCAATCTGGAATAAAAAAAGTAGTCTATGAATCCGACAAATATGATGGAACCGATGCAAATATCGCTTCCAAGAAGATGCTTAGGGCTGCTGGAATTGAACTTGTTCAGCTTCCATACAGCGTCACTTTGGACGTTAAGACCACTAAAAACTGAAATTCTTGTCTTTTTTATATGAATTGTATAGGCTCTTGTAGTATTCAAGAGCTTTTTCTTCGCCATTATCCTTCAGGTATTCCAGAAGAGCTGTAATCTGTCTTGCCGTTTCAGGATTCATGACGTGTATCTCTTTGGAATTTGTGAAGAATTCATATGGATATTCAATCGTATAGTCTTTTTTCTTATATACTTTTGAAGCTCCAATCTTGTCGCAAACCGATTCAAGCATATAGTTGAAAGGCATCTTGATGGTGGATAGTTCCGTCTTATTGCTGAGTCTATCGACCCAATACTCCCAATGATGCTTATTGCGTCCTTTATGATGTAGCCAGCAATCCGAATAGCCTTTAATGGATTTCTCGTAGGTAATAGGTGAACGATAGCCTTGGAAGTACCTTACGCTTGGCCAGAATTCGGCAAATGAATACTTTGATAGGTCATGGAGAAGACCTTGCTTATATAGGCCGCATCTGAAGCATAGGCTTCTGACTATCCTGCGATGGGTATTTATCGTATGAAGATGTCCAAATAGCCTTTGTAAGAAATTCATCTCTTGCATAGCAATTATTATAACAAATTAAAGCATTGTCAGTGCTATAATAATTTTATGTTGAATCGCCATGAATATAGGGAAAGAATAGTTTTCGCTCTTTATCAGCACCTCTTGCTAAACAAGAGTACATATGATTGCTTCAAGAATAATTTTGAAGATGAAGAAGCAGATGAATTCGTGAATATGATCATGGATGATTTGATCGAAAAAGAAGATATATATATCGAAGAGATCTCTAAGTATCTGGTTAAATGGACATTCGATCGTCTGAATCTGGTTGAGCAGGCCATATTGCTTGAAGCTGTTTCAGAGATCAAGCTGGGAATCAATGATAATGCTGTCGTCATTGATGAGGCCATCATTCTATGCAAAGAATATTGTGATGAAGAATCATTCAAGTACATCAATGGAGTCTTGGACAATATATGCAACAATTAAGCGTTTCTGAACTGGTTAGATATCTAAGCTATCGATTAAGTTCGGATGACAATCTTAAAAGAGTAGAAGTCTGCGGAGAGATCTCAGGCTATTGCAATAGAAAAGCATACGGATATTATTTTTCATTGAAGGATGAATATGCAGCCATAAGATGCGTATTGTTTTTTAATGGAGCAAAGCTTGATTTTGAACCAAAGATAGGTGATAAGGTCATTGCCAATGGATACGTAGATATATATGAGAATAGCGGAGATCTGCAGCTTAGGGTCAATAGACTAAGCCTTGATGGACAAGGGAATCTGTTCCTGCAATTTGAGAAGCTTAAGAAAAGACTAGGCGAAGAAGGATTGTTCGATGAAGACCATAAGATCGAAATTCCTGCATCATATCCGCAGAAGATAGCTGTTCTTGTAGGACAAGACAGTGCAGCAATGTCAGATGTAAAGACGGCTTTCATGAGAAGATGGCCGATATGCCAAGCTGATTATTATCCGGTATTGGTACAGGGAGAGAAAGCTCCAGCTGATATTATTGAAAAGCTTCTTGCTGTAGATAGAATGGGATACGATGCGATTATTCTATGCCGAGGTGGAGGGTCATATGAAGATCTCTTCTGTTTCAATGATGAAAGTCTTGCAAGATGCATATATGACCTTGATACCTTCATCATTACAGGAATTGGCCATGAACAGGATTTTACTTTAGCTGACTTTGTGGCTGATAAAAGAGCGGCAACTCCTACAGCTGCTGTTGAACTCATAACGCCAAGAATTGAAGATGTATATCTTGAGATTGATGATCTATGCTCAAGACTAGATTCAAGAATAGTCAATATGATGAAAGAATATGCAAATGAGATGTCATATCTTGATGAGAAGCTCAGAAGATATAGCGATCGTTTCGCAACATTATCCAAAGATATAGATCATAAACTCGAGAAAACCGAATTGCTTATACATAACAAGATATCCGATAGAATGCACATTGTTTCAAGCATTGAGGAAATGTTAAGAATCAAGGCTAAAAATAAGCTATTTGAGCATCAAATGACCTTTAAACGATTAAGTACATTGCTTGAAGCCTATAGCAGCCAAAATATCCTAAAAAAAGGTTATACGATTGTCTTTCAAGATGAAAGAATCATCAAGAATAGATCTGATCTGAAGAAAAAGGAATTTGAAATCAGATTCAATGATGGCAATATCAAGGCCATAGAAAGGGATTGACATGAAATTTGAAGAGATGATGAATAGACTTAATGAAATAGTAGATGCGCTTGAATCTAAAGAACTGGATCTAGACAAATCAATCAAGCTTTATGAGGAAGGCCTTAAACTATCTAAAGAGATAAAAGATGAATTATCAAAGTTTGAAGAAAAGATCTCTAAACTGAATAAGGAAAATGAAGATGAACAGTAATTTCGAGAAGTATATTCTGGACTATCTGAACAGTCAAAGAAATTGTACTATTACTGATGCCATGAAGTATTCCATGGAAGGTGGGAAGCGATTCAGAGCAAGAATCATCTTTGCGATATTGCAAGGATTAGGAATATGCGAGGAAGAAGGATATGATGCAGGTCTGGCTTTAGAGATGATTCAGTCATACTCTCTGATTCATGATGATCTTCCCGCCATGGATAATGATGATTTCAGACGTGGCAGGCCATCTACGCATAAAGCTTTCAGAGAAGATATTGCGATTCTTGCGGGTGATGAATTGCTGACTGATTCCTTCAAGGTGTTGGTTCAAAGCAAGAAATATGATGCGCAGACAAAAGTGAATCTAGTTGAAGCATTCAGCAGATATGCTGGATTAGATGGCATGGTCTATGGACAGCTTCTGGATGTCACATCTTCCAGCAAAGATATCGATGAGAAGCTATTATTCGAAATTCAAGACAACAAGACCGGCGGTCTATTCAAGATTGCCTGTCTATCCGCTATGTTCATAGGAAAGATTGACCGTTATGACTATTATCTAGGCTTAGGTTCTAGAATCGGCCAGATCTTCCAGAACCAGGATGACCTTTTCGATATGATCAGAAGCGAAGAAGAAACCCATAAATCGAATTCTGACCTAAAGAACGATAAGGGAACAGCTTTATGTCTCTATTCTATCGATGAGCTCAAAGAACTTATCGATAACGAATTCGAAGAATTAGGATCATATCTGGATGCTGCAAGATTCGATACAAGCATGCTGATGGAACTGATAGATATGCTCAAGAATAGATAATCATGAATCTATCTGATATAGATGTTCAAAAGATAAAGAATATGGACGATACGCAGATGAAAGAGCTTGCTGAAAGAATCAAGTCTTTTATGCTGCAGAATGACAATAAAGAATCAAAGCTTTCTTCAATAGCAATCAGTTTGGCTTTGATAAAAGAATTCGATCTAGATGAAGATAAGCTTATCTTCGAGAATGATGATCTGAAATCGGCATATGAACTGATTCGCAAAGATACTATTTCATGCGGATCAATCAGCAAGGCTTTAGGTATGGCATCCGCAAGAGATCTCAAAGACAAAAATCATCATGTCATTTCCATAATCAATCAAAATTCTTTTATGAACGAAGGCAATATAGAAGCGCTGTATCAACTAGGCCAAGACAAAAGAAAGATGATCGTCATCTATAACGACACCAGAGGCAAAGACAAAGGCATAAACATTATCGATAAGATAGTCATGAATATAACCAATGCCTATACATACAATCAGATAAAGGATTATATCAAAGACATATTGAGACCTCAGAAATTTGGTGGAGAAATAATCGAATACATTCGAAGATTCAAGGCAGAGATCAAGAAGAAAATGCTCGATGAAGGCATTCTTTCTGATCTGGGAATAGAATACATTGGACCAATCGAAGCTGATGATTTGCAGATGATTAAAAGATCCTTGGAAGTTGTGAAGAAAAAAGATTATCCATGCATTGTCCATTGTGTCCATATGAAAACTGAAAACGGTATTGTCGATCAGCAAGAGATAAAAATCGATAAGAAGCTTTTCTTAAGAAACGGCGATGTCATGAAAAGCACTGTTGATGATCCCAACTACATTGAGACTCCTAGACTAATAAGCGAGACTTTATCTAAGCTCATGAATAAAGATGAAAGCATATCTATAATCGTATCTTCTATCGAAAGAAGCGGAATGAATTATGTCTTTACAAAGAATAGGGACAAATGCTTCGAGTTCAATACGACAAATTCAGAAATGCTATCTTTTGCATGTGGTCTAGCTGAATCAGGAATGAAGCCATTTGTATGTCTCGATTCTCTTTCTGATTGTCATGGCCAGCTCGATTACATCAACGCCAATAAGCTTCCTATCATTATTGGTTTAAATAAAGAAAAAGATGATGAGATTGATCTGAAATATTTCGAGCAGTTCAACTATTTTTGTATTCTTGAAGGGAAATGCTGCAACGAGATCTCAAGCCTTCTGAATTCTGCCTTTACATATGAAATGCCTATTGTTTTCAGATACAACAATAGTACGATCAGACGTGAGAATGATGATTTAAGTCAAATCAATCTAGGAGAGGAAGAAATAATAGCTAATAATGATATAGATACATATATCATCGCCAAAGGCTTTGACTTTATGTCTTTGCATAGAATCGTCAAAGAGAATGAAATCAGATGCAATCTCATCAATATGCGTTTCATCAACCCAATTGGACAGCATACATATGATGTTCTTGAAGATAAGAATGTATATGTCTACAACAGTGAATTCATATATAAGAAACTTAAGAATGTGCTCAAGACAAAAGAATTATATAATGTTAATGGCGATATCAGAGAGATGATATCGAAGATTGAGGAAATATGTTAAGAAGCCTATATATCAAGAATTATGCAATTATCGATGAATTGATGATTGATTTCGAAAAGGGATTCAATGTCTTCACTGGTGAAACAGGTGCCGGAAAATCAATCATTGTCGGAGCATTGTCTTTTCTGGTAAAGGGAAAGGCTGATCCTTCCATCATCAAGAGCGGAGAAGAGAAAGCCATAATCGAAGGTGTCTTTTCGCTTGATGATTATCTTATCAAAAAGCTTAAGGAAGCCGATATCGACTATGAGGATGAATTGATTGTAAGAAGAGTGATCTCTGCAGATAATCATAATTCCATAAGGTTGAACAACAGCAGCGTTACGTTATCATTCTTGTCTGAACTTTTCGATGGCTATATCGATATCCATTCACAAAAGGATAGCCAGTATCTTCTTAATAGGAAAAACCATTTGCTGCTTCTCGATCGCTATAGCGATATTAATGCTCTTCTGGATGAATATTCAAGTAAATATGAATCTTATAAGCAAACCAAAGATGAATACAATGAGCTTCTGAATAATACATACAGCGATACCGAATTCGAATTCATAAGATATGATTATAAAGAATTAGAGGACGCTGATCTTAGAATAGATGAAGAAGCTGAACTAATAGCTTCAGAAAACAGATTCAAGCAGTCTGAAAAATACCTTTCTGTACTAAACAGCTCATTGCAGATGTTCGATGAAGATGATGGCATTGATGAAAAGATAGGTGTTCTTATCAAGAATCTAAGCATAAATGATGAAAAGATTTTAGCTGTTCAAAGTTCACTCGAGAATCATCATTATGGCATTCAGGAAGAAATAAACAAGCTTAGACAGATGCTAAGAAGCTTTTCTGATGATGATTTCAATATCGATCAGATTGAAGAGAGACTATATCTCTATTCGAAGCTCAAGAGAAAACATGGCAAAGACGTTGAGGGATTGCTGAAGCTGAAAAATGAACTATCTGAAAAGATTCATTTCTATGAAGATAAAGACAATGTCCTAAACGAAAAGAAAGCGATAATGGACAAGCAATATGAAGAAGCATATGGTTTGGCTTTGAAGATTCGTGAAATTCGTAAAGAGAAGGCAGTCAATCTTGAAGAAGAGATTCTTAAGCAGACAGATGATCTGATGCTGAATAATGTCAATTTCAAGGTCGCTTTCAATGAAACGGAATTGTCATCAAAAGGAATGGATGATGTAGAGTTCTATATTTCGCTCAATAAAGGAGAGGATATAAAGCCATTAAGAAATGTTGCTTCAGGTGGCGAAATATCTCGTTTGATGCTAGCCCTAAAGGTAATATTCACATCGATGTCAGAATGTGGCCTTGTAATCTTCGATGAAATTGATACAGGCGTATCAGGCAAGGTATCGCTAGCAATCGGCAAAAAGATGAAAGATATCAGCAAGGATGTTCAGGTTCTGACAATCACGCATCTAGCAGCTGTTGCAGCATGTGCTGGCTCTCATTTCTATATCTACAAGGAAGATGATCTGCTGTCTTCCAATACCAGAATAAAGAGGCTCAAGGAAGATGAGATCATCAGAGAACTTGCAGTGATATCTTCAACAAGCACAACCATCGATGCCATAAATGCCGCAAGAGAGCTTTATGAGCTTGCACAAAGCTGATATGCAACTGGAAACAGCAATAAAGGACTATATACTGAATCTTTCGGCAGTAGAGGGAAGATCCGACAATACAATAGAATCATATTCTAGAGATCTTGAGCATTATTGCGGTTTTTTGCATGATAACGGAATAGAAGATACAGATAATATTGATGATACTGCTATAGAACGCTATGTAAGCCATTTAGACGACAAATATAGTGCAAATACGATCAATAGAAGCAAGACATCAATCCGTAATTTTCATCGCTATATTGCCTTCAAATACAACGTAAAGGATCCTAGCATCAACATAACAGTGTCTAAAGGTGAAAAAAGATTGCCTATATATGCAACAAGATCAGAGATAGAGAAACTGATGTCTTCATTTTCCGATGATGACAACAACGATATATTTAATCACGCAATTCTTGAAACAATCTATGGAATGGGTCTAAGAGTCAGCGAATGCTGCAGTCTGAAGACAAACCAAGTTAATCTTGATGATGGCATCGTAAAGATACTTGGAAAAGGAAATAAAGAAAGAGTTGTACCAATTCCGGAAGATACAAGAAAGATTATGAAGCAATACTTCTACAATGTCAGACCGCTTTGGCTGAAAAGAAGCTCAAACTATTTCTTCATAAATCATATGTCAAGAAAGATATATTCGGAGTATGTAGAGAAACTATTGAGAGAAAAACTGATAGAATTAGATATGCATAAGCATCTGACTCCGCATAAGCTTAGACATTCATATGCGACCCATCTATTGGAAGGCGGAGCTGATCTTAGAGTTATACAGGAGCTTCTAGGACATTCGGACATATCTACAACTGAGATATATACGCATGTTGAGACAAAAAGATTAAAAAGCAGCTATATGAAAGCTCATCCATTAGCGAATTCAGGAGGATTGAAGAAAAATGGAAAATAAAAGAGTGTTTGTTGTGGTAGTCGACTCATTGGGTGTTGGCTCTTATGAAGATTCTAAGGATTACGGAGATGATGGAACCAATACATTGGCCCATATCTTTTCGGCTACAGAAGGGAAGTACAAGATTCCAAATCTTCAGAAATTGGGTCTTTGCAATCTGACGGAAGTGGTGGGGAATCCTGCAGTCGATAAGCCATTGGCTTATTATCGTGCTTCCAAAGAACAATCTATAGGCAAGGATACTATGACAGGCCATTGGGAAATCATGGGCGTCCATACGACAAAGCCAGCTGTCACATTCACAGATACTGGTTTTCCTCAGGAACTGATAGACGAACTCGAAAAAAGAACTGGCCATAAATTCATCGGAAACAAAGCTGCTTCCGGCACAGAGATAATCAAGGAATTAGGCGAACGTCAGCTCGAGACAAAAGAGATGATCATCTATACATCAGCTGACTCTGTGTTGCAGATTGCGGCCAATGAAGAGCTGTTCGGGTTGGATGAGATATATAGAGTCTGCAGTATCGCCAGAGAGATCACAATGAAACCTGAATGGATGGTTGGAAGAATCATTGCCAGGCCATTCGTCGGCACAAACAAGGATAATTTCACCAGAACATCAAATAGACATGATTATGCATTGGATCCATCTGATGAGACTGTACTAGATTATCTGAAAGATGCAGGCTATGATGTCTTATCTGTAGGAAAGATCAATGACATCTTCAATACTAGGGGAATTACTGAAGCAGTCCATTCCGATTCATCTCATGAAGGTCTTCAGCAGACTATTGAATATGCCAAGAAAGATTTCAATGGCATATGCTTCACGAATTTGGTTGATTTCGATGCCAAATGGGGACACAGAAGAGATCCTGAAGGATATGCAAAGGAACTGGTGGATTTTGACGAAAATCTTCCTGACCTGATTTCCAATTTAAAAGACGATGATATTCTGTTCATTACAGCAGACCACGGAAATGATCCGACTTGGACAGGAAGCGATCATACTAAAGAAATGATTCCTATCATCATATATTCAAAATCATTTGAAAATCCACATGGCTTAGATCTAGGAAATTCCTTTGCAGATATCGGAGCAACCATTGCCGATATATTCAAAGTTAAACAGCCAAAGATCGGAACTTCGTTCCTGGATAAACTGAAATAAAATAATAGCAGATATCAATCGATATCTGCTATTTTATGTTTAAGTCTACTCAGTTTCAGCAGAGCAGGGGCTATCAATACATTTATCAAGAATTCTATAAAGAAATTAAGACTAATCAGTATTGAGAACGAAGCGGCAAAGCTTGTATCGAAGAATAGAAACAAGAATAGACAGAATGTAGAAGTATTTACAATTGGAGCGACACCAGCAGCAACGACAATAGCGACATTCTTGTTTCTGATCCATTTATAGGCCAAAGCACTGCATAATCCAGCAAGACCGCCTTTGACGAAACAGACAGCAGTAGTTGCGACCGGATTCATTATGAACATTGTCATGCTATTAGGATCAAATCCCAAAATAACCATTGCAAATACAATGCCACCGAATATCAATCCGCAAATGGTTGCAGTTTTTACTCCATATATAACACCAGCAACAATTATCGGAACAAGCGTCAATGTAATAGGGAAACCGCCAATATTGATGTACGTTGCAATGATCTGCAGCACAATGATTATGCATGCAAACATTGAATATACTGCAATTCTTCTGTTTTTCTTCATAAATATATATTAATACAAAGTAGGTAATTATTGATTTATTAAATGATAATTGTTTATCTTATTTTTCCGGTCCATAATCAACAAATGTTAGTAGTGCTGTATTTATGCATACATTTCTTGATTATGGACCTTTTTACAAAAAGCCCTTTATCATTAAAAGTCCATAATTATTTCTGAGTAAAAAGTCTTTAATTATTAATCAGTACTAAGTGTTCTTCGGAAGCAAAAAAATCCTTAATTATATATTTGGGGATATTAAAAAGAGTCATATTTATTAGGAATATTCCTGAGTCTTTTTAAGGAATTTTATTGATCTTTGTTGAATCGTTATACTTTTACTACATAATTACGTATAAAATTATAGGTAATAGAGGAGATCATAATTATGGCAAAAACTCAAGACGAATTAAAAGAGCTAAAAGAAGAATATGAAAAATTAAACGAAAAACTAAAAGAACTATCAGATGATGAATTAAAATTAGTTACAGGCGGAACACAAGAAAACGATGAAAACTTATCAAATCCTGTTGGAATGAGAACTGGTGGAGATATTTATATTGGATAATAGAAATAAAAGAAAGCGAGTAATAATTTATGCCAGATGTACGAGAATTAAAAGATGAAGAATTAGAAAATGTTAACGGTGGTGTTAAATTTCCAGATAGTCGTGGTTATACTTACAATGGTTATAACGTAGTTGATGTTAACTGGGGTTGTCCTTGTAAGAAACTTAAAAATGTTGCATTGCCAAGTGAAGTTAATAAGGTTAATTTTTGTGGCTATTGTCCATACTTTGTACACTTAAACCCAAGAAATGCAATTAATGGCTGGTGTGGCTATTGCACCTGGACTAAAGCTGACTAATGTTTTGAATGTAAAGCATTTAAATATTTAGTTAATCTATCAACTTTTTAAGGAATATATCGAAGTCTTTTTTTAGAATCATTATACTTTTCGCCCAAACTTTCGTACAAAATTATAAGTAATAGGAGTTTGATTAATATGACAAAAACACAAGAAGAATTAAAGCAATTAAAAGAAGAATATGAAGCGTTAACTACAAAGTTAAAAGAATTAACAGAAAATGAACTACAACAGGTAGCAGGTGGTGCTGGTGATTGGTATGATTTTAGAACATCAATCGATTATGATGAAGAAGTCCAAAACATTATCCTTTCTAACAAAGATGCCCAAAACGGCTTCCGTAAAGACTATGCAGATCATTACATAATCTTGACTGAAATCAAAAGAAAGTTTGAACCTGATATATATGGAAGAATGACAATTGTAGTTGGTATGAGTATTCGTTATGAAGTTTATAAAAATGATAATACCAAGATTAAAGATGGTTATATAGCAGACTTTATTTATCAGTAAATAAAATAGCTTGTTTAATTTACAATTACTAGAAGTCCATCTCCAAACCCTGGATGCATTGTTCCAAATACTGGTGTTAACTAAACACGATAATTATTAATCTCAAACTACGTTAAAAGCGTGGTTTTTAGATACAATAAAGACTCGGCAATATTTTAGAATATGAGACAGTTCAAATAAATGAATTGTCTTTTTAAATAGTCATGTTTCTAGAAAATATATCTAATTCCTTTAAAACGAATCATTATACTTAATGTAATCATCAACATATATAGTATTAGCAAGGAGATTATTTATTATGGCAAAGACACAAGAAGAATTAAACACATTAAAAATAGAATATGACACAGTATCAGCAAAACTTAAAGAACTAATTCAAGAAGAGCTTTTGTTAGTAACAGGTGGTAGCGAATCTCCTTTTGCTTTTCCAGAAAATGAAGAAATATATAACAATCACATATATCCTGGCGAAAAACCAACTTTTGAACCAAAGTTTTAACAATTAAGTTAAGATTTGTATAATCTAGAAAAATATTATTTTAATAATAGAAAAGATAATGATTAGTAAATAGTGTTGGGCAACAACATGAAAACTCAAGAAGAATTAAATCAATTAAAAGAGGATTATCAGAAATTAACAAAACAAGCTCAAGAACTATCAGATGAAGAATTACAAAACGTAACTGGTGGATGTCAAACTTATTCTGATGCAACTTTATAATTCATTAGGTACATGGCTAGATACTCAAAATGGCGAAGGTTTTAACAATCGCCCATTGATCGTGACAATTTGGAATTCGTTTAAATTAACTAAAGGTGGAAGTGTGTGCTTTACTTGCGATTGTCATACAGGTGCTGATGGTTCGCCTTCAATATATTGCAAAACAAGAAGTGAAGAACTTGGCCGAGGTAAATACTCAATAACACAATCAATTAAGTTTCGGTTATCCGAAACTTTTATATTATTAAGAAGTAGATAAATAAAACATCATCTAATTCTTAGAGAAGTGTATAACATTATTTCATACGTGTGCGTAGTATAATATTTATATAAGTTCTTTAAAACTTTCGAAAGGAACATTTTATGAAAAAAAAGACAGCATTATTTTTTAGTATATTAATTCTTCTCTCTCTTGCTGGTTGTGGTGGAAAAGATGCTGCTGACGACAATGCTTCTAAAAACAACAATCAAACAATAGATAATAACTCTTCAACTTCTGGAATCGTTGTGACAGAAATCGAGAATGATGCAATCAAGTCTCTTGAAAAGCAGTTTATTGGTTTGAAAGAAGATAGTATTAAATGGGATTATAATTCTTCAACAAAAACTATTATCATTTCTGGTGAAGGTCCTATGAAGGATTATTGTGATGTTGCACCAGAGTGGGATAAATATAATGCAGAGGCAGAACACGTTGTAATTAGCGATGAGGTTACGTCAGTTGGTGCATGTGCTTTTCTATATTTCTCAGTCTTAAACGATGTTGATTTTGGAAATACGGTTGAATTTGTAGGAGATGATGCTTTCTCTAATTGTACTTCTCTTAGGTCTGTAGGTTTTTCTCCAAATCTTAAATACGTCGGAGTTGGTGCATTCAACAACACTTTGCTTCATAGTGAGACTGGATTTGTTTTCCCAGAAGGAATGTTATATATCGGAAAGGATGCTTTCCGTTCTGCTTTTAAGGAAAATACAGTTTCAATTCCTGCGTCACTTTCTTATATTGGAGAAGGTGCATTTGCCAATATATTTGTTAGCGGTTTTCTTGTAGATGAAAATAACCCTAATTATGCTTCTATTGATGGAGTGTTTTATGACAAACAAATCACTACCCTTATTAATTATCCAGCAGACAAGAAAGATGTTGAGTTTGAAATTCCTAGTACAGTAACCACTATTTCTAAAGATGCTATTGAAGTAACAAATACTCTTGAAAAAATAATTATTCCTGCAGGAGTTTCTAAGATAGATGAAAAATCAATCTTCTGGAATTATGCTCTTAAAAATATCGATGTTGATAGCAATAACAAAAACTTTAAATCTGAAAACGGGGTATTATACACTGCAGATGGTAAATTGTTGATTTGCTACCCAATCGCATCTGATAGAACAGAATACACTATTCTTGAAGGATGTGAAAGAATTTGTGATTTTGCATTAAGTCAAGCAAGTAATTTAGTTGAACTCCATGCTAGTGAGGGTTTAATGGAAATAGGATCCTATTCACTTTATTTCTGTAATAAACTTGAAAAGGTTGGTTTACCAAAGGGTCTTAAAACTATAGATAATAATGCTTTCAATTATTGTGATGCACTTACAAGAATTGATTTTACTGGAAGCAGTGACGATTGGAAGCAAGTTGAGATTAAAGATAACAACGATCTTTTAATAGATGGAAGAGTACAAGTATATTGTGCTGAATAATATAGAATGATTTTGAATGATTATTGAATCATTATACTTTTTATTCCAAATTTACGTATGCAATAGTATCAATAGGAGAATGACTAATATGGCTAAAACTAAAGAATAATTTAAACAATTAAAGAATGAATATGAAGCACTAACTAGTAAGCTTCAAGATTTAAATGAAGATGAACTTGAACTAGTTACCGTCGATGGAATTAAGGATTGGCTTGAAAAGATTGGCGATAGGATAAAGAAAGTATTACCAGTAGGAAGTGATCCTATTTTAGGTGAAACACAAACTGGTGATGAGGATTGGATGGGTTCAAGACAATCTTGGGAAAACAAAAATTTAGTTTTGTACCCCGCCGAACCCAAAAGCACTCTAAAAGAATCAAACATATTTTAGACTATGAGACAGTTCAAATAAATGAATTGTCTTTTTAATAGTCATGTTTCTAAAGAATATATATGAGTCTATTTGATTAAAA
>CALFPO010000092.1 GCA_937919165.1 uncultured Bacillota bacterium
GTCCTCAACCCCGGCGAGATTGCTGCCACCGCAGGCACCTCGGGTGTCGTGTATGGTGTGCTGGGCCGCGTGGGTTACGACCCCCAGAGCCGCGTGAACACGTTTGCTCATGTCAACCATCAGGCCGATGCTCCCCGTCTCGGCGTGCTCCTCTGCATCAACGGCACGGGTTGCCTCAACAGCTGGATGCGCCGCAACGTGGCACCCGAAGGTCTCTCGTATCAGGACATGAATGTCCTTGCCGACAGCGTGCCCATCGGCAGCGACGGGCTCAGCATCCTGCCCTTCGGCAACGGTGCCGAGCGCGTGCTGGGCAACCAGGACGTCGGCTGCAGCATCCACGGCCTTAACTTCAACGTCCACACCCGCTCCCATCTGCTGCGTGCCGCTCAGGAAGGCATCGTCTTCTCGTTCAAGTACGGCATGGAGATTATGGAGCAGATGGGCATGCACATCACCACCATCCATGCCGGCCACGCCAACATGTTCCTCAACCCCATGTTCCGCTCCACGCTGGCTGGCATCACCGGTGCCACCATCGAGCTCTTCGATACCGACGGCAGCGTAGGTGCAGCCAAGGGCGCTGGCCTGGGTGCCGGCATCTATGCCGACGCCGCCGAGGCTTTCGCCACCCTGGAGAAGCTCAGCGTCATCGAACCCGTCACGGTCGACGTTCCTGCCTACACCGAGGCCTACGAACGCTGGAAGGCTCTGCTTTAATCAGTCTGATATCTACAAATAACATATTTAACCCTTAAAAAATCAACACTATGGCAAAAGAGTATTTTCCTGGAATAGGAAAAATTAAGTTTGAAGGCAAGGACAGCAAGAATCCGCTGGCCTATCGTTACTACGATGCCGATAAGGTCATCATGGGCAAGAAGATGAGCGAGTGGCTCAAGTTCGCCATGGCATGGTGGCACACCCTCTGCGCAGAAGGTTCCGACCAGTTCGGCCCTGGCACCAAGTCATTCCCCTGGAACGGCGCCGCATGCCCCGTTCAGGCTGCCAAGGACAAGCTAGCTGAGTATAATCTTGAACTAGATGACTCAAGGATCAGCTGGGAACTGACTGACGATATAGAAAAGGATCTGATCGTTTCATCTTCTCCAAATGCAGAAGAAGAAGTCGAGAAGGGAGCCAAGATAAGAGTTACTGTCTCTCTTGGAACCTATTCAATTCTTAAGGACTATAAAGGTTTTAACTACAGAGATGCAGAAGAAGAGCTGAAACGGCTCAATTTCATCGTCAAGAGAAATCCAGTCGCATCCGATGACGTTGAAGCGGGAAAGATCATTTCTCAAAGCATGGAACCTGGCACGAAATACAATCCAGAAATCAATAATGAGATTACTTTGAATTATTCTCAAGACACAAGCTTCCAGATTCCACTAGAACTGCTAGGAAAATCGATAGAAGATGTCATTGATTATTTCAATGAAGAAGGAATCGAATTTGAGCTTCAGCCTCAGCCAGTATCTGAGTTTACCGATGAGGAGACAAAAGAGTCAAAGCCTAATACGCTTATACGTACCGATCCTGAATTAGGGTCTTATTATAATCAGAAAGACAATATTAAAGTAAAGATATATTACTACGAAGGAGATTAGCATATATGATCATTTCACCTTCTGTTTTGTCCCTGCATTGGGATAGATTCAATGAAGAATTGGATCAGCTCAATAAACATGCAGAATGGCTTCATTATGATGTGATGGATGGCAATTTTGTGCCGAATATTTCATTTGGGCCTGATATTCTGAAGTATTTTCGCAAGAACAGTCCATTATTCATGGATGTTCATCTTATGGTGAATGATCCTGATTATTATAGTGAGGTTTTTGCTAAAGCCGGTGCTGATGCTTTGACTTTTCATTATGAAGCCTACAATGACATCGATAGATGCAGAGATCTTCTGGACAAGATCCATTCTTTCTACATCAAGGCAGGCATATCGATAAATCCAAAAACTGAAGTAAAGGAAATTGAAAGCATATTGGATAGATGCGATATCGTTCTGGTGATGTCAGTTCAGCCTGGTTATGGCGGTCAAAGTTTTATGCCTGACTCAATAGGAAAAATAAAACAGCTCAAGCAATATCGTGATGAGCATAATCTGAACTACATCATAGAAGTGGATGGCGGTATCAATGACCAGAATGCTCATGATGTTCTGAATGCTGGCTGCGATGCATTGGTGGCGGGATCTTTTGTGTTCAAAGGGGATATCGGTACGCAGATACAGCTGCTTAGAAAAACGGCATAAAAAAACTTCCTTTCGGAAGTTAGGCTGCCTTCGCTTGATTCTTTAAAGTTCTTAGTGCGCGGGCAGAAACGCGAACCTTCATTGGTTTACCATCAACCATCATAGTTACCTTTTGAAGATTGACATTCCATTTACGGCGTGTAGCACGAAGTGAATGTGAACGATTATTACCAGAAAGTTGTTTTTTACCAGTGATAGCACATACTCTTGACATACAGCTTGCCCCCTTTCTTATTTCA
This sequence comes from uncultured Bacillota bacterium, assembly GCA_937919165.1. Lineage (GTDB taxonomy): Bacteria > Bacillota_I > Bacilli_A > Erysipelotrichales > Erysipelotrichaceae > Colivicinus. The sequence continues at coordinate 2,506 of CALFPO010000092.1, forward strand.
ACGCTTAATTAGTCTACCATATACAAATTATAAATGCAATACATATAGAAAAATACGTTTATTATGCTAAAATTACTATTATGAGTAAGAACATGAAACAGATTTATGCTGCCTTGGAATTGGGGAATGGTGACATAAAGATTCTTGTTGCCGAGTACTATAATACTCGTTTCAATATTATTAGAGTTGAAAAGGCTTTTTCGGCTGCCATAAATGACTTTAAGCTTGTTGATAAGGAGCTTTTCAAGAAGGATCTTAAGGGGTTATTCGAGAATGCATCCAATAAGATTGGTTCCAGAATTGAGAAGGTTATTCTTGTTCTTCCTAGCTACAATTTCAAGCGTTTTCCGCTGAGAAGTTCAGTAGTGCCAAATAACGGCATAGTAAGCAAAGCTGATATCGGAAGAGCGATATCCAATTCCTTGAGAGTAAAGGTAGACAGCGATGCGATGGTCGCCAATGCCGTAATTAACAGATATATCATCAATGGCATTCCTACAAGAAGAATGCCTGAAAATGAGGCTTGCAACGATATGCAGATCGATATTGATCTGCTATGCTGCAACAAGGAAATGGCCTATGAATATGTTTCGGCTATTGAAGAGACTGGCATTGAGATTCTTGATGTATGCCTAAACAGTTATGCTATCTGCAAGGAAGCCTCATTGCTGGAAGAGTCTTTGAAAGAAAACATCATTCTTCTGGAGATCTGCAAGGATGTTACGTATTTAAGCCTGTTGTCTAAAGGCAAGATCATTTCGACAGAAGTTGTGTTTGAGGGAATTGACTGCATGGTTGATAAGGTGTTCAACCAAATGAGAATCCCAAGAAATGATATTCTCAAGCTTATAAAATATGATCTTGACTATAATGATGAATATCTGGATGATGTCATCTATGCCTGGAGCGTCAAGAACGATACCAAGACTTTGACTGGCAGACAGCTAAATGAACTGGTTGAGAAGGAGCTTGACGACTATATAGAGAACCTTTCGACTATGTGCAAGCCGATTCTTGACAATGGCGCTTCGATTGTAGTGACTGGCGAAGGAGCAGAGGTCAAGGCTTTGATCGGCAAGCTTGAGAATATAGTGGGTTCCAAGATCAGGATGTACTATCCTGAAACGATTGGCGTAAGAGATCCTGAATTTACAGCCATATATGGCTCGCTATATGCATATCGTGATAAAGTATTGTTAAATAATCTTTCAGTGAACTGTGTCGATCTGCAGGCTTATGATGAGCTCATAGAGGAAAGAGAGATCGATACCGAAGGAGAAACGATAACTACAAAGATAAAGAATCTTTTTAAGCAGTATATGGATAGGGAGGACAACTGATGAGTGACAAGCCTCAATACAATCAGGTAGCTAGAATCAAGGTATTTGGTGTCGGCGGTGCTGGATGCAATGCGGTAAACCGTATGGTGAATGATGGTGTACGCGGTGTTGATTTCTACGTCTGCAATACTGATATACAATCTCTGAATATCTCTAAATGCCAGAACAAGATCGTTCTTGGCAGAGAGCTTACTGGAGGATTGGGAGCTGGAGGCAATCCAGAAATAGGCCAAAAGGCCTGCCTTGAATCGCAAGAAGAAGTGAAGAAGGCTGTTAGCGGCGCTGATATGGTGTTCATTACCTGCGGTATGGGCGGCGGTACTGGAACTGGCGCTGCTCCATTGATAGCAAAATTCGCAAAAGAGATTGGTGCCCTAGTGGTAGGAATTGTCACCAGACCATTTGATTTCGAAGGCAGAAAGAGAATGGATCAGGCCAATGTAGGCATCGAAACAATAAAGCAGTATGTTGATTCATTGATCATCGTTTCAAACAATCAGCTGCTCAACTACATCGGTAAGATTCCGATGTCAGAAGCCTTCAAGGAAGCTGACAACGTGCTGAGACAGGGCGTTCAGACCATTACCGATCTGATTGCGGTTCCAGCATTCATCAACCTCGACTTTGCGGATATCCGTACTGTAATGGAAGGAAAGGGAACGGCCCTCATTGGCATCGGCATGGCTCAGGGCGAAAACAAGGCCAAGGAAGCTGCTTCTCGTGCGATCAAATCTCCGCTTCTTGAAGCCAATATCAAGGGAGCCAAATCGGCAATCATCAACGTTACAGGTGGACCTAACATCTCTCTGCAGGATTCATCTCTTGCAGTCGAATACATCAAGGAAGCAGCCGGAAACGATATCGATATCATCTATGGTGTCGCCATCAACGATTCGCTTGGTGAGGCAATCATCGTTACCGTCATTGCCACTGGCTTCGATATGCCTAATGCTTCCCATTCATCTGAAACACCTGTGGAATTCATGTTCAGCAAGCGCGGTTTGGATGAGAATAGCGCTGATACAGAAAAGAACGAAGAAGTCATATTCAGAACCGACGAAGATGATGATGTTCCAAACTTCATAAAGGATCGCATCTAGTTATCAGCAAGGCATTGCCGATTAAGCAATGCCTTTTATATAGCGTAGATTGATTTGCATTAGTTTATGATTTTGCTATAATAATCTCATTGATTGAAAGGATGTGAATTTACTTTGCAAGATAATCCTTGCCCGAGTAGTCTGAATACACACATCGCACTTCTAGATAGGAGTGTTTTTTATGAACAATAATACCATTCTTCTCATTCTGGTAGTTCTGGTGCTTTGCTACTCCTTTTTCAGTGCGAGCGAGACTTCATTCTCTAGTCTCAATAAGATCAAGCTGAAGGCATTAGCCAATTCAGGCAACAAGAGGGCTGAAAAGACTCTGAAGCTGGCAGAAAGATTTCCAGCGCTGCTGACGACAATCCTGATCGGAAATACGATCGTGAATGTCGTATCGGCATCATTGGCTACAGTACTGTTTACCAATATCTATGGTGGCAATGGTGTTGCCATATCATCGGTTGTGATGACTCTGGTGATAATGATCATCGGGGAAATCATCCCCAAGAACATCGCCAAGTTCATTCCTGAACGTTTTTCGATGTCAGTGACCTGGATACTGAATATCCTGGTCTGGATTTTTTCGCCTTTGACATTCGTCATCAACAAGATGGACATACTGTTCACAAAGTTGTTCAAATGTGATGACAGCGATTCGTTCTCGACTGATGAATTCATAACGATGGTTGAAGAAGCCAATGAAGATGGAGAATTCGAAGACCATGAAGCTAACCTTATAACGAATGCCCTTGAGTTTGAGGATCTTGATGTCGGTGAGATCTTTACACCAAGAATTGATGTCGTCGCAATAGACATCAACGAAGACAGCATTGAAGATATAGAGGTTCTATATAGAGATTCTGGCTATTCCAGATTGCCGGTATATGACGATGATATCGATCATATCGTTGGCGTTCTTCTGGAAAAAGACTTCTACTATCATCTTTTCTATGAAAAATCTACAAACATCAAGGAAATCCTTAAGCCTGTAATATATACATCTCCGCAAGTAAAGATCTCTTCATTGCTGAAGCAGTTCCAGACTACAAAGACCCATATGGCCATTGTGGTTGATGAATATGGCGGAACTGAAGGCATAATCACAATGGAGGATATCCTGGAAGAGCTTGTAGGCGAGATCTATGACGAACATGATGAAGTCATTGAATACTACAAGAAGCTTGATGATGATGCCTATCTGATCAAGGCTGATCTTGATATTGAAGATTTGTTTGAGCATTTCGAGATCGACTGCAATGAAGAATTTGAATTCAATACGACCTCGGCTTGGGTAATCGATACATTGGACAAGATTCCGTCGATTGGAGATAGCTTTGACTTCATGAATATGCATATTGAAGTCACTGATGCCGATGAGAAAAAAGTCAATGAAATAAAGCTGACTTTCATGAACAAGGATGAAATGGATGATGAGGATGAGAAATAGTCTCATCCTTTTCTTTTTTAGGTTATCATTTAGATATGCAACAGTATTTCTGCAGGGAAAAGCTTGAGATAGGAAAGACCATCAGATTGGATGATGAAGATCTTTATCATCTGAGAAAGGTTCTTAGAAAAGACTCAAGCTACAGATTCAGAGTGGCGGATAATGAAGGAAATATCTATTTCTGTCATCTTTTGAACGACAAAGAATGCATATGCGACGAATATTGCGACGAAAACAATGAACTTGAATATGACATCACCTGTATCCTTTCGCTTGTGAAAAGCGATAAGTTCGAACTATGTCTGCAGAAGCTTACTGAACTTGGCGTAAATAGGATAGTGCCATATGATGCCTATCGCAGCGTCATGAAGATAAATGACGACAAGAAGCTTTCAAGATTTCAGAAGATCGTCAAGGAAGCAGCAGAACAGTCGCATCGAAACATCATCCCTGAAGTATGCAAAGTGGCAAAGCTTAAGGATCTTGAGAAATACAGATCGGACAGAAACTATATCTGCTACGAATCTGAAAAGAACATATCTGATATATCCGGAAAAGAAAGCGTTACATACATAATCGGTCCTGAGGGCGGATTTGAAGACAGCGAATATGAGAAGATCTGCAAGATGGGATTTGAATCGGTCTCTTTGGGAAAGAGAATACTTAGAGCAGAAACAGCAGCCATATATATGACAAGCGTCATTGTGAGCAAGAACCAATGAAGACTTTTGCGATGATGATACTAGGCTGCAAAGTCAATGACTATGAAGCCACCTATATCAGAGAGAAGATGCTTGAGCATTATGCTGAAGTCCCTTTCAAGGATAAGGCTGATATATACATAATCTTTACTTGCTGTGTAACAAATACTGCTGAAGCCAAAAGCAGGAAATTCATTCATGATGCAAGAAGAAACAACGAGAATGCCTATATTGCAGCTATCGGTTGTCTGAGCCAAATTAAAGGCCATTCTGAGGTATTTTCAGATTGTGATTTAGTTGTAGGTTCAGATCAGAAAGACAAGATAGTGGACCTTATATTGGCTCAAGAGAAGAGAATAACCGTCAAAGATGAAGTGAACAAGGATTTTGAAGAGCTTTTCATCAGTTCATACCCCAGCAAGTCTCGTGCCTTCCTAAAGATACAGGATGGCTGCAATCAATTCTGCAGCTATTGCGTAATTCCATATTCAAGAGGAAGAGAAAGAAGCGCTAGGCATGAAGATGTCATCAGGCAAGCAAGACAGCTTAGTCATACTCATCGAGAGATTGTATTAACAGGCATACATACAGGAAGATACAATGATGGTACCTACAATCTTTATGATCTTCTCAAACAGCTATGTGAGATAGATGGACTTGAAACAATAAGACTTTCTTCGATTGAAATGACGGAGATCAGCGATGAGATCATAGAATTGATGTCAAGTACCACAAAGCTTGCTCATCATCTGCATATACCGGTCCAATCATGCGACAACGACATCCTTAAGAGCATGCATAGACCATATACAATCGAAGAGTTCAAGGATAGGGTTGCATATATACGAAAGAGAATTCCCGGCATATCGATCAGCACCGATTTGATCCTTGGCTTCCCTGGTGAAGATGATGAAAGGTTTCAGAACGTAATGCGACAGCTAAAGGAGATCTCTTTCTCTTTCATACATCTATTCCCGTACTCACGCAAAAGCGGAACGGTTGCGGATAGGATGGATGGTCATGTCGACCCGAAGATAAAGAAAGCAAGAGTGAAAGAAATCAGTGAAATGCAGAAAGAGATGACTCTTGAATTCAAGAAAAGCTTCTTGAACAAGGAAGTTGAAGTCCTGATTGAAAGAAACGAAGAAGGCTATTCCTATGGCTATACAAAGGAATATATCTATACAATGATTGAAGGCGTATTTGAGGTAGGAGAGATATTGCCTTGCGTTATAGATGGGGTCGATGAAACGAAGGTAAGTGCTCATGCGTCTAGATGAACTTTTCAAGAACGCTCCAGCCATTGAGATAGATCAGCTGTCAGACGATTCCCGCATGCCTATGAGCAATGCGATCTTTTTCTGCATCAAAGGCATAAAGGATGACGGCCATGACTTTGTGGCTGAAGCGATAGAGAATGGCGCTAAAGTCATCGTGTATTCGGACGAGATCAATCGCACCGGCAAAGCCATTTATATCAAAGTGAATAATGTCTTTGAGACATTGAAGGCTATCGCTGATCGTTTCTATGACTATCCGAATAATGACATCGATGAATATGTGGTATCGGGATGCTATGGCAAATGCAGTGTTTCCTCATTCATTAACCATTATCTTAATATCGTTCATACCTGTGCCTATATAGGAGCTTTAGGAATAAAGTATTCACATTTTGAGCTCCAGACATCTTTTGCGACTTTGACATCGCTGGAGAATCTGAAGACGCTTGTAAAAATCAAGAAAGAAGGATGCCATTCGGCTACATTTGAAGCTTCAGCCTCTTCTCTGGCCTACAAGAAGCTTGATCCTCTTGATCCTGATATATTCATCTATACAAATACCTATCAGTTATCTCCTGACTATCGTGCTAGCCAGAATGACTATTATGACTATATAAGACGTTATCTCTACCATCTTGAAGCAAAGACAAAAGTCATCTTCAACAAAGATGATATGGCTTACGAAAATCTAAAGGATGCTCTTGATGGATGCATCACATATGGAACAAGTCCTGATTCAGACTACATGATTTCCGATATCGGAATGTCTAAAGAAGGAAGTGTCTTTACAATCTCTCATGACGAAAACCAATATCGGGTTCAAACCAATCTTTTGTCTCTATCCAACGTCTATAATCTGACAGCTGCTATAGCCGCTCTTCATCAACAGGGATATGATATGGAAAACATTATAGGATCATTTAGAAATGTCAATTATATCGATGGCATCCTTGAAAAGATTGATGAAGACTACAACATCATAATCGACTCGGCATTCTCGCTGGATGCCATGGAAGAGATTATGAGCTATGGACGTTTCATATCCAAGAGCAATAAGCTTATAGGCGTTGTCCCAATATGCTATTCAGATAACAATCGCCGTATCGAAAAGCTGATTTCCTTATGCGAGAAGTATCTTGATATCGTCATTCTGACTGAAGACGAATCATATGACGGAGATGTCTTGTCGATACTGAATAGGGCACGTTCATATTTTGTCAAGAACAATGAGGTACTTATTGAGGTAAGATCTTTAGCCATCAAATATGCGATTGATCTCATGAATAGCGACGATACATTGCTGATACTTGGAAAAGGCAATGAGAAGTTCCTGGAGATGGGCCTTGGCAAAGAATTCTATTTGGGAGATAAGCATTATGCGTTAAAATATATTAGAAAGAGAAAGGAAGAAGAAAATGAAACTGTCTAAATATATTGACCACACTTTACTTAAACCTGACGCAAGAAAGGAACAGATCATCAATCTATGCAATGAAGCCAAGGATTATGATTTCAAGAGCGTATGCGTAAACACCTCATATGTTCCGCTATGCAAGCAACAGCTCGAAGGAAGCGGAGTGCTTGTATGCTGCGTAATCGGTTTCCCTTTGGGTGCCATGTCTACTGATGCCAAGGTGTTCGAAACCAAATGGGCTATAGAAAACGGCGCTGATGAGGTTGATATGGTAATCAATATCGGCAGACTCAAGGATGGAGAATATGAGTATGTCGCTAATGAGATAAAGGCTATAAAAGATGCTTGCGGAGAGAAGACTTTGAAGGTAATCATCGAGACATGCCTATTGACTGATGACGAGAAAGTGAAAGCTTGCGAATGCATTCTTCTGGCTGGAGCCGACTTCGTCAAGACTTCAACCGGTTTCTCTACTGGCGGCGCAACATTTGAGGATGTAGCCCTTCTGAAGAAGACTGTCGAAGACAAGTGTCTGATAAAGGCTGCAGGCGGCGTAAAGAGCCACGAAGATATGCTCAAGATGATTGAGCTTGGCGCTAACCGTATCGGCACTTCAAGTGGCACAAAGCTGATCGAAAAGGGCGAATAGTTTTCCATTGAAATTTGTTTCAGGATTTGTTATAGTTTGATAGGTAAAAAGGGAGGTGAAATTATGGCAAGAGTTATCGTTAAAGAGAACGAACAGTTAGATGATGCATTACGTCGTTTCAAGAGACAAGTATCTCGTAATGGCACGCTCCTGGAAGCTAGAAAAAGAGAATACTATGTTAAGCCTGGCATCAAGAAGAGACTTAAACAGGAAAACGCTAGAAAGTTAAGAAGAAGCAAATAGTGAAGTAGATATACTTCACTTTTTATTAAATATGATCTATAAGATAAAAGAATTAGAACATGATGAGATAAAGAATCTCATCGGCATAAATGATGCCAATATAAAGCTGCTTGAAGAACTATATGGATGCGATATAGCTTTTCGTGATGACTGCTTCATGTTTCTGGATGACGATGAGAAAAGATTCTCCAGATTCTGCAAGCATCTTGATGTCTTATGCACATTGGCTATTGCTAAAGAGATTAGCTATGATGTCATAAAGCAGACGTATATCGATATTGAAGAGGATCATGACAATAGCTATTCTTCCGAGATCATTGGCTATTCTTTCTCAGGCAAGCCTTATCATGCCAAGACATACAACCAGCATCAATTCATCAGCTTAATCAGAAACAATGATCTTACCTTTGCGGTAGGTCCTGCAGGTACCGGAAAGACTTTTCTGGCCGTATTGATGGCTGTCAATGCCTTGAAGAAGAACGACGTCAAGAAGATCATCATCACAAGGCCAGCTGTGGAGGCAGGCGAATCTTTAGGTTTTCTTCCAGGAGATCTTAAAGAGAAGATTGATCCATATCTCATGCCTATATATGATGCTTTAGACGAGATTCTTGGCATGGAGGTCAAGAACAAATACATAGAGAAGGGCATAATAGAGGTTATGCCTCTTGCCTATATGCGAGGCAGGACGCTGAATGAGGCTTTTGTGATACTTGATGAAGCCCAGAATACTACCGATAAGCAGATGCTGATGTTCTTGACAAGACTTGGCTTCAATTCAAAGATGGTCGTAAATGGCGATATTACCCAGATTGATCTGAATATCGCAAAATGCAATTCTGGACTTGTGACAGCCATGAAGAAACTTAAGGATACCAAGAATATCGGATTCATGGAATTCAGCAACAACGATGTCGTAAGAAATCCATTGGTGCTGACGATAATCGAAAGATTCAAATAGACTCTGTAAACCTGATTTGAGACCGTAATGATATGATTCAAAAAACGCCTTTGCCATATTTATTCTTATGCAAAGGATTTTTTATATTATAATTTTCCTGTATGAACAAGATTTTCATTGCTTCAAATAACGCACATAAGATCGGCGAAATAAGAAATATTCTAAGGGACAACGGCATTGATGCTGAACTTCTATGTCCAAAAGACTTCAATGACAGAAGCGAACCTGTCGAGGATGGCAAATCATTCAAGGAGAACGCATTCATCAAAGCTGAATACTATTTCAATAAATACCATTATCCTACTTTGGCTGATGATTCGGGGATTTGCATAGATTATCTAAATGGACTTCCTGGCATCCACTCATCGAGATTCTATGGTGAATATGATTACCATGAAAAGAACCAGAAGGTACTAAGGATGATGAAAAATGTCAAAAACCGCAAAGCGTGTTTCTATGATGTTATCTGCTACATCAAAGATAAGAACAAAATCTCTTACTTTGAGGGAATAAATCCTGGAGAAATCGCATTAGAAGAGAAAGGAAATGAAGGTTTCGGCTATGATCCTATTTTCCTGATTCCTGAATACAACAAGACAGAGGCAGAACTTGGAGATGCCTTCAAGAACGAAAACTCGCATCGTGCAAAGGCACTGAAGAAATGGGCAGAATATGTCAGATAAGAATAAGGATGTTTTGGCTTACATCGTATCGATAAGTTTTGTGCTGTTTGCTTTATTGGGAGTTGTTCATATATGCTGCTTTGACAATTCTTTCTATACCAGAGAACATGACAAGCTTGAATTGGGCGGCAAGAAGATAGCCGACTATATTGGCATAAGCAGAGATGAACTTATTGATCTTACCGACTTTACGCTTCATTACCTGAATGATCCTGATGCAAGTCTTGATCTGAAGATGAAAATCAAAGGCACAGAAAGGGAAGTCTTTACGGATGATGAAAAGGCACATATGGTCGATGTCAGAAAACTCAATCTATCTGCCAATGCCTTATGCATCATAAGCTTTACCGTATTCTTCATATGTCTGATGTTCTTTAACAGAAAGAAATATGACATATATCTGCTATACAGAAACTATGGAAGAGTTCTTATTTATGTCCTTGTTTTCTTTGGATTTATAGGTACCTGGATTCTTATTGATTTCAATTCCTTCTGGAATTTCTTTCATCATATATTCTTTGCGGGAAATGATCTATGGATTCTTGATCTAAGAAAAGATATCTTGATCATGATTGTACCGCCTGATTTCTTCAATGATCTGGTGCTTAGAATCGTCATGCTTTTTGTCGCCAGTATTCTAGGATTTTGGCTGCTGCTATATCTCGCAAACAGAAAGAAGGCAAAGAAATGATCAATGTAGTGCTATACGAACCAGAGATTCCTCAGAATACCGGGAACATCATGCGGACCTGCAGTGCTTTCGAGATGAAGCTTCATCTGATTGAACCTTTGGGCTTCTCTTTGGATGAGAAGCATCTTCTTCGCAGCGGAATGGACTATATAAAAGATCTTGACTATACAGTCTATCCGGATTGGGAATCTTTCTTTAAAGGCAGAAAAGGTCAGTTTGTCTATTTCACCAGATATGGCATGAAGTCATTCGATGAATGCGTATTCGATAAAGATCAGGATATCTATCTTGTTTTCGGAAAGGAATCAACCGGTATCGACAAACAGATCCTCAAGGATAATCTTGATTGCTGCTACAGGCTGCCGATGAGGAAGGATGCCAGAAGCCTGAATCTTTCAAATTGCGTTGCGATTGGCGCATATGAATGTTTGCGACAGGTTGGCTTTGGTGACCTGTCCGATAGAGAATGGATCAAAGGAGCCGATTTTCTGCTGAAATGCTGAAGATACTTCTTTGCGCCGACAACCATGGCGATCGTGCATCGCTGGAGAAGATCCTTTCTGACAATCCTAAATGCGATTACTATTTTCATTTGGGCGATTCAGGATTCAATGCCGAAGAGATCAAGCCGTTTGTATCAGTAAAAGGAAACAATGATTGGGGAAACGATTATCCTAGGAAGATTGTTGTTGAAATCGGAGATCATCGCATTCTTTTGATGCATGGCGATGGATATACCTATAGCATTAATGCAATGGCACAGATGGCAAAGAATGAGAAATGTGATTCCTTGTTTTTTGGACATGTTCATCGCTATTATGATGAAAAGCATTATGGCATAAGGATGATTAATCCTGGATCTGCTTTCTCGAATAGAGATGGAAGCGACCCTTGCTATTGCATCGTCACCATTGACTCTGATGGAACGATGAAATCAGAAAAAAAGAACGTATGGTAGAATTAAACTAACATAAGGGGTAATTATATGCTGCATGACAACAAGGTTTGGGTAGGATCGACTACCGATAAGTATGAACCACAATATATCCTGCTTCCGATGGCAAACAGACATGGTCTTATTGCTGGAGCTACCGGTACAGGAAAGACCACGACTCTCAAGGTACTGGCAGAGTCTTTTTCTGAAGCTGGAATACCTGTATTCACAGCCGACATCAAAGGAGATCTTACCGCTACCTGCATGGCTGGCGCAGATAATGAAGACATGCAAGACAGAATCAAGCGTTTCGGCTTGGCAAAGACAGAATTCAAGTTTCAGGGATTTCCGCTTGAATACTGGGATGTCTTTGAGAAATACGGACATCCTGTAAGAGCCACCATCTCTGAGATGGGACCAATCCTATTGAGCAACATCATGGAACTTACCGATGCACAAGAAGGAATACTCAACATCGCTTTCCAATGCGCTGACGAGAATGAATTCCTGATGGATGACATCAAGGATCTGCGTTCTGTTTTGACATATATCACTGAACATGCGAGCGAAATTACCCTTAAGTATGGAAACGTCACAAAACAATCTGTTGGCGCGATCGTCAGAAAACTGGTTGAACTTGAGAATAATGGCGCCGAGAAATTCTTTGGCAAGCCTGCACTTGATATCAACGACTGGCTAAATGTCGATTTCAATGGCAAAGGAACAATAAACCTTCTTGAGTGTTCTGAACTGTTCCAGAAACCAAAACTGTATTCTACTTTCATGCTGTGGATGCTTTCATCCCTTTATGAAGCATTGCCAGAAGTTGGAGACCTTGAAAAGCCAAGAATCGTCTTCTTCTTTGATGAAGCACATCTTCTTTTTGATGATGCGCCAAAAGCTTTGATAGACAAGATTACCCAGACCGTAAGGCTTGTCAGATCAAAGGGTGTCGGTGTATATTTCTGCACGCAGAATCCTACCGATCTTCCTGCCGAAGTTCTGGCACAGCTGTCTAACCGCATTCAGCACGCGTTAAGAGCGTATACGCCTGCTGATCAGAAGAACCTGAAAGCGACATGCGATACTTTCAGAGCAAACAAGAATTTCAAGACCGAGGATGTCATAACAGAACTTGGAAAAGGTGAAGCTCTTGTGACGTTCCTGGATGAGAATGCTGTTCCTGGAGTTGTGCAGCGAGTATATATACTTCCGCCTGAATCGCATTTTGGTTCATTGGATGATACAACTCTTCAGCAGATGATCAGATCGTCCCGCTTCGATGTCAAATATGGAACAATGGTAGACGACCGTTCAGCGTATGAAGTGATCGAAGAGAAGACCAAACAGGAAACAAAAGAAAAGGAAGAGGCTATCGCCAAGGCTAAGCAGGAAAAAGAAGAGGCAAAAGCTGCCGCAAGGGCTCAGAAGGAAGAAGAAAAGAAGAAACAGAAAGTTAGAAGAGAGATCCAGAGAATAGGCAAGAGAGTCGTAAATAGGGCTACTGATATCATTGTCAGAAATATTCTTGGGACATTGGGGAAATAACCTTTTACATATTGACTTTGAATGGTTATTATGTAAGAATTATTAGGTAATAAAAAGTATGTAGAAAGTAGAAGACCACTTCTCACCTGAATGTCCAAAGGACTTGGGTATATTGCTACTGAGATTGCGATATTTAAAGTGGGCTTTGTCTCACTTTTTATTTTATGGAGGTGCTTGCTATAACAAGAAAACAACATAATGATGACCTGGTGAATGAAGCTATACGTTTCAAGGAAGTGCTGGTCATCGGTCCTGAAGGAGAACAGTTAGGTGTAATGCTTCGAAGAGAGGCATTAGAGAAGGCTTACGATCAAGACCTTGATTTGCTTTGTGTGGCTCCAAATGCTCAGCCACCTGTATGCAAGATGCTTGACTACGGCAAATATCGTTTTGAGGCCCAGAAGAAAGCCAAAGAAGCCAAGAAGAATCAGCAGAATACGGAAATCAAGCCAATGCGATTATCTCCGGTAATCGATACAAATGATTTCAATACGAAACTGAAACAGGCTACAAAGTGGATCGAATCCGGTACAAAGGTAAAGATCGATATGCGTTTCAGAGGTAGAATGATGACTAGACAGGAAGTCGGCATGAAGATCATGAACGAATTCATTGAACAGCTATCAGAGATCGCTAACGTAGATAAGACACCTAAGCTTGAAGGAAACATTATGTCTTGTGTATTGACACCTAAGAAAAAATAGGAGGAAGATATTATGCCAAAGATGAAAACAAAGAAAACTTTCGCTAAGAGAGTTAAGAAGACTGGTACTGGCAAACTGAAGAGATATTCAAACTATACATCTCACTTTGCTGACAGCAAGACACACAAGCAGAAGAAGAATCTGCATTCGCCAAAGTTAGTCTCTAAGTCTGATTACAAGAGAGACAAGGATCTATTACAGGGATAGGAGGATAATGGAAGATGGCTAGAGTTAAAGGATCTACTCCTACAAGAGATAGAAGAAAGAAAATCTTAAAGTCTGCTAAGGGCTATTTTGGCTCAAAGCATTTATTGTACAGAACTGCCCATGAGCAGGTAATGCATTCTTGGAAATACTCTTATATTGACAGACGCAAGCTGAAGAGAGAGATGAGAAAGCTATGGATTGCCAGAATCAATGCCGGTGCAAGAATTAACGATATTTCATATTCTAAATTGATGCACGGCTTAAAAATTGCTAATATTAATATGAACAGAAAGATGCTTTCTGAAATCGCTATTCACGATCCAGAAGGTTTCGCAAAGATCTGTTCAACTGCTAAGGATGCTTTAAATGGCAAGCTTCCTGAAAAGAAAGCTGCAAAGAAGACTACCAAGAAAGCTGAAAAAGTTGAAAAGGTAGAAACTGAAGTTCCTGCAGAAGAAGCAAAAGCTGAATAATAAAGAGTCTATGACTCTTTATATGGTCTGTTGGTGAAACGGTTAACACATCGCCCTCTCAAGGCGACATTCATGGGTTCGAATCCCATACAGATCACCATTGATAATCAAGGTCATCCGAAAGGATGATCTTTTTTTGTTGTAGAATAGTACATGGAGGACAGTAATATGCTAAACAAGTATTTGAGTTCCAGAATAAATGATGCAAAGAAGCTTGTGACTGAACTTAGAAAGTCTTATGATTATGCATCGATTCTTGGAACTTATGTTACAAACAAAAGAATTGTTGTGACGACCTATTCAAGTTCTATCGATGATCTTGATAGCCAATGCGGGTTCGTCATCAAGCTATACAAGAATGGGAGATATAGCGAATATTCATGCAATGATATCAGAGGCCTTAAGGCAAAAGAAATCGCTTCTGCCGTAAAACTCAATAAGGTTGTATCTGATGACTTCAAGGTCAAAATGCTTGAAGAACAGGAACATTGCGAAGATTATTCAAGAGAAGACAAGCATCCATTGACAGATAAGGAAATATTCTCTAGACTGTCTGATCTAAAGAATGATATGCATGCAAATAGCGATAAGGTAATAAATGCCAATTGCATCTACACTAAACGTCAGACATCTGAAATATTCATATCTGAAAAGAAATGTCTAACTCAGAAATACGACTGGATCAATGCGATTCTTTATCTTGTCGTAAGAGATGGCGAAAACATCAAGCAGAAATATAGTGCTGAAGGTGAAGCGGATTCAAACCTCGCAATCAAGAAGATGGTCGACAACGCACCTGCAAATCTTGATATAGCAATCAGATTGCTGGACTCAAAGCCTATAGTTCCTGGAAAATACACTATCATAACAGATCCGTCAATCTCTGGATTGATTGCCCACGAGGCATTCGGACATGGCGTAGAGATGGATATGTTTGTTAAGAATAGGGCAAAAGCTGTCGACTATGTAGGAAAGTATGTAGCTTCTCCAATTGTTGATATGTACGATGGAGCTTCAGCATGTCTATCAGCCGCATCTTATTTCTTTGATGATGATGGTGTTGAAGCACATAAGACGCAGATCATCAAGAAGGGCATACTTATGAAAGGCATTTCCGATTCCTTGAGTGCTCTTGAGCTAGGAAGCGAACCAACCGGGAATGGACGTCGTGAGTCGTATCAAAGAAAGGTATACACAAGAATGACCAATACCTTCTTTGGCAAAGGCAAAGACAACTATGAGGATATGATCAAGTCAGTCGATCATGGATATCTGCTTTGCCAGACAGACAACGGTATGGAAGACCCTAAGAACTGGCAGATCCAATGCACAGCAGCCTATGGCCTTGAAATCAAAAATGGAGAGTTCACAGGTGAAATCGTATCGCCTGTTGTCATCAGCGGATATGTAATTGATCTGTTGAGTTCCATTTCCATGGTTAGCGATAGCGTAAAGGTTACAGGGTCAGGCATGTGCGGAAAAGGCCATAAGGAATGGGTATATGTATCTGATGGCGGGCCATATCTTAAAGCGGAGGCTAAGTTAGGCTAATGAAAAAGAACGATATAATCAAATGCTTGAAAGCAAATAAGGATGTCACTGATTATGAACTTGTCTTAACAGATAAAGATTCAAGAGAACTGTTCTATGTTCTGAAGCATCTTGAGATAAACAGAGCAGTAAAGGTAGAAAGCCAGACTGCAGAGATCTATGTAAGCGACGGCGAGAAGACAGGATTCTCGACCGTTACCATTACAGCTGCTGATAATGAGAAGAGCTTATCAAAGAAGATCAAAGATGCAGTAAAGAAGGCAAAAGCTGCCAAGAATCCATATTATCCATTGCCTGAAAAGAATGAACAGGTAAAAGACAGCAAGCCTAAGATTGAGAATCTGAACAGTATCGCCAGCAAGGTTGCCGAAGCAGTTTTCAAGGCTGATGCGTATGAAAATGGATGGATAAATTCTACTGAGATATTTGTCTCGCAGATAAAAAAAGAATTCATGAATTCTAAGGGTATCCATCATGTGGGATACAGCTTCAAGATTGAAGTAGAATGCATTCCTACCTGGTCTAACAAGAAAGAGGAATACGAACTGTATAAGTTCTATGAGACTTCAAGTCTTGACTATGATGCAATAACCAAAGAGATTGATGAAATCCTAAATCTTGCCAAGGACAGATCCAACGCCTTGACTCTGAATGATGTAAAGCTTCCAAATGATCTTAAGGTTCTCGTCAAGAACGATATGCTTGAAGAGATAATCGAAAACTTCAAGTATGATGTTTCATACCGGAATGTTTATACTAAGCAGAACCATTACAGCAAAAAAGATGTCATATCAAACAATAAGTTCAATATGACGCTTAAGCCTGTAGTGAAGGGTGCCTGCAATTCTGCTAAATTCGATGGACATGGTGTTGTTCTGAAGAATGTCAACCTAATCAAAGATGGTAAAGTAATTAATAATTGGGGCGATATCCGTTACGGTTACTATCTTGGAGAAAAGAGAATCACCGGCAATGTACCAGTGATTGAACTTAAGGCTGACGGCATAGATTATGAAAAAGAGAAACATCTTCTGATCGAAACATTCTCATCTCCGCAGCTTGAAGAGACATCTGGATACTGGGGAGGAGAAGTAAGGCTTGCAAGATACTTTGATGGAAAGAAATATATTCCTTTGACAGGATTCTCTATTTCAGGAAATATCTACGAAGACATAAAGACAGTCGAGTTCTCTAAAGAAGAGACTGTTTCAAGCAACTATAAAGGACCTAAATATCTGATATTCAAAGGAATCAAGCTTCATTGATAAAAAAGCCCGCATTTGCGGGCTATTTTTTTACAATACATTTTCTAAAGTTTTTCAATAGCAGAATCAATTCGGATGAAAGTTTCTTCTTTGCCGAGTATTTCGGCAATAGCCGTTGCTCCACCAGGAGCGACACTTCTGCCTGACAATGCTACCTGAAGCGGATACATAAGCGTAATATTCTTGACTTCGAGAAGGATTATCCTGAGGCGCAGCTG
>CALFPO010000093.1 GCA_937919165.1 uncultured Bacillota bacterium
TGCCTGATTGTGTCTCTACATCAAACAGGAATCCGTAGTCATCGAAGTTGAACGAGAATTCCTTGATGTTGTCAGGACCCTGACCAGTCATGAAGTTGCCTGAGAATGGTGTGAACACGCCAGTATCAAGGACAAACTTCTTTCCGTCAATCTCATCCTTGAGTGGCGAGAATGGCTGGCATTCAGGATTTCCGACATTCAGTCTGCTGAGCTTGCGGCACAGTCTTGCGTAGTCTTCTGGATTGTCTTCGATTGGACCATCATCGGTAATCTTCTCAATGAAGTCCCAGGTGATGTTCAAGGTTGACTGAGCCCAGTGAGCGCCTACAGCTGTCTCGGTGATGCCGATCTCCATATCCTGCTCAGGAAGCACGATCGTGAACTGGCCCATGGCGCCATCGGCACGATATGCCAGATGAGGCTTGCACATCCAGATCTGGAAGCCATATCCCAAGAAGTTGTCTGAAGCTTCTGGATTGTTTATTGATTCAGTAGCTGAATCGTTCTGGTTTGTTGTAGCTAGCTTGACATAGTCTTCCGCAAGGATTCTTTCACCTTCCCAGACACCGCCGTCTGCATAGAGCTTCATCAGACGGAAGTTGTCTTCGGTTGTGGCAAACAGTCCGCCACCGCCTACTTCCATGCCATCAGCCATGGTCATCCACCTCAGATTATCTGGGTTGATGCCGATCTTGTTGAAGAGTCTTGGAGTCAGATAGTCATGAAGGCCAAGTCCCGTCTTCTTCCTGACGATGGCGCCAAGAAGCGTTGAACCAGTCGAGTTGTACATATAGGTTGTGCCAGGCTTGTGGTTCACTGGCGTATGCATGAAGTCTCTGATCCAGTTCTCTGAATTGAATGGCATTGTATCCATGCCGCATCCCATGCAGAGCACATCTCTTACCGTCAAGAGCTTGAGGTTCTCGCTAGGATCTTCAGGCGATTCATCTGGGAAGATATCAATCAGTCTCTCATCAAGCTTCAATAGCCCTTCGGTGTAGCAGATGCCGACAGCCGTAGCTGCATAGGTCTTGGTGTGCGACTGCAGGCCATGCCTCAGGTTAGGTCCAAATGGAGCCCACCAGCCCTGAGTAATGAGTTTGTTGTGACGCATGATCATCAGGCCATGCATCTCGGTTTCTGATTTCTCTAAGTTGTCGATATATTCAAGTATCAGGCCGCTCTTGATTCCGACCTCTTCAGGTCTTGCCTGATCAAATGGTTTGCGATTGTTCATTATCCCTTAACTCCTCCTACAACCATGCCTTTGATAAGTTCTTTCTGAATGAATGGATATACAAGCAGAACAGGAAGCAATGCTATGATGGCGATGGCCATACGTGCTGATTCGGTAGGCAATGATCTTGCTGCCAGCAGTATTGCCTCATCCTGCAGATCCGTTGTCTTGAGGAACTGGATGGAATCCATCAGTTTCTTCAGATATACCTGAATCGTATACAGCTTAGGGTCGCCGATATAGTATAATCCGCTTGACCAGTTGTTCCAATAGCCAAGAGCCGAGAACAGACCGATAGTGGTCATGATTGGCTTAGACAATGGAACCATGATCTTGGAATAGATGGTGAAGTCTCTAGCACCATCAAGCCTTGCGGCTTCAACAAACGAATAAGGAATGTTGGTGTTGAAGTAGTTCCTTACAAGCAGAACGTTCATGCCGCCCATCAATGAGCCAGGTATCAGATAGGCCCAGATCGTATCCTTGACGTTGAATAGTCTTGTCCATACGATGTAGCTTGCGGTAATACCACCATTGAACAGCATCGTGAAGAACAGGATGAAGGCAATGACGTTTCTGGGCTTGAAGTCCTTGCGCGAAAGCGGATAGGCAAACAATGAAGTGATTATCAGGCTGGCAACTGTACCAATGGCTGTAACAAGAACCGTTAGCCCATAAGCTCTTAAGATGGTTGCTCTCTTGGCCCACATGAATTCATAGGCGCTCAATGACCACTCCTTAGGAATGAAGCGATAGCCTTTTACCAGAGATGCCTCTGAAGAGAAGGAAACGGTCATCATCAGCACAAGGGGTACGATGCAGAACAGCATCAATAGAATCATTATGATAAGGGCCGAGTAATGGAAACCTCTTTCGCCCTTCATCATCTGAATCTTATTCTTATTTCTGGACATGTTTCCTCCTTTCTAGAACAGCGAGTTCTCTGGATTGATCTTTCTAACCAACAGGTTAGAAGAAAGTACAAGTATAAAGCCGATGACAGCCTGGAAGATGCCGGCAGCCGAAGACATGCCGACATTGTTGTTGACCATCAGGGCACGATATACGAATGTATCGATAGTCTGTGTTGTGCTATACAGCATGCCGTTTCCTAATGGCACCTGATAGAACAGGCCGAAATCTGAATTGAAGATGCGGCCGACAGACAGAAGCAGCATCATTGTGATCATAGGCTTCAACAGTGGCAGAGTGATGTACTTGATCTGTTCCCACTTGGTGGCGCCATCGATTCTGGCTGATTCATAAAGACCTTTGTCGATACCGCCGATTGATGCCATGTAGATGATTGAGCTTTGTCCAGCGTTCTGCCATATATGGACAACCGTCAATATCAATGGCCAGTATTTAGGCTCCGTATACCAGCTTATCGGATTATCGCTGAAGAATACGGTGTTGAAGTAGCCGTAAGAAACAGACAGGAACGCATATACCAGGAAAGACAGGATAACGGCAGACACCATTGAAGGGAAACAGATGACTGGCTGAATAACTTTGGCGATCTTGCGCTTTGCGATCTCATTCATGCACAGAGCAACGAATACGGCGATCACAAGGTCAAGCACGATCCATACCAGGTTGTACAGTACGGTGTTTCTGATCATGATGAATGCATCCTTGGTCTTGAACAGGTATTTGAAGTTGCCGAAACCTACCCATGGTGAAGCAAAGATGCCCTTGGCATAGTTGATCTTCTTGAATGCCAGCAGGATGCCAAACATTGGCAGGTAGTTGTTGATGACAAGATACAGCATTCCTGGAAGCATCATGAGATACAATGGGAAGTCGTTCTTGAAACGCTCCTTCCTTTCGGCTTTCTTCTGTTGAGCTAAGACATTGTCAAATTCCGATGTTTTTTCACTCTTTTTCATACAAAAACCCCTTTTATACCTTATAGTTTATTATTCCGCCAGACAAATGACATTAAAAAATATACGATTGATTTTCTATTTTCAATCCCGTAAAAGCTGCTCAATAAGCGCAAGCGCATTATCCAGATTGGCGGCATTGCTGGCAACGCCGATCAGCACATCATTGTGGTAGTAATATGCCTCATGAAGTGGCGAACCAGGATGCAGGACTATGCCTCCAACTATCATTTTTCCTTCAGAATTCTTGTAGCTGTATAGATCATCTTTCCTTTTCGAAAGAATACTTTCATCAATATGTTCAGAGAGATCCAAAAAGGCATCTCCCTCTATGAACATGTCAAAAACATCCTTGAATCCCACAAAGACATCAAGATCAGTGATGGAAAACAAGGCATTCAATACCTGAAGGGTCTCTATATCGTCCTCTTCCCTGTTGTCCATGCCAAGAGTCAGATAATCATTGATATCGACAACGCTCTTTCCCATCTTTATGCCAGCCTTCTCAAGCTCTCTATTGAAGACATCATCATCAACCTCAATGATCTGGGCATCACTATTGACTAGCACTGCATATAATGCGACAGGCTTTCTGAAGATGAGATTGACCAGTGATGCGACAACGATAATCATAGCCAAAACAATGCCGGCTATCGGCAGCTTGTAGTAATCCCACAAGAAAGCAAGCTTTGCCTTTCTGTTTTCCAGATTCGCAAAGGTTTCTCTGTCTTTCCTTATCTCTTCCGCAAGCTTCATTGGCTATCCTTTCCGTTGGTACGCCACTCAGCCGGAGATACTCCCACCATCTTATGGAAAACGGTCGAAAAGTAGGAAATATTGTAGTAGCCAACATAGCTAGCTATCTCTGATACGGACATACTGGTCGAAAGCAACAGCCGTTTCGATTCCTCGATTCTCAGCTGATTGATGTATTCTCTAAGATTCATGCCCATGCTGTTTCTGAACAGCTTAGAGAGATAGTTTGGCGTAACGAAGGCAAACTCCGCCACATCATCCCTATCGATATTCTCACGGAAGTTATCATCCAGAAACTTCTTGGCTCTGCTTATGATATTCTCGGAATCGACCGCATTGTTGACCTTCTCGCTATAGATGGACATCAAATCCTGGCTGTATGAAAGAAGGTTGGCCTTGTTGAGCTTGGCTCCATCGTGCTCTCTGATTCTTTCATCATCATAGATGGCAGATCCTGAAATGTTGTTGTCCTTCATGATCGTCAGGAAAAACATCGTTATCTCTTTCTTGAACTGGTCGTAGGCATCAGTCTTCTCGATGTTGTTCAGGATGTTTCCGATATATTCCTCATAACCGCTTCCATCCCTGTTCTTGAGATACCAAAGAAGCTGGTTCTCGTTGAGGATCGTCTCATTTTCGATGCTGTCGATCTCATCATCCTGATGGAAAATCTTTCCGCCATAGAACCTGATCTTGCGGATAGTCGCATACAGTTCGCTTACGACAGCAGACGCCTCATAGAAGGCAAAAGGATTGCTGATGAGGTCAACAGGCTCGATTGCAAAATTCTCCTTGCAGAAGTCATTCAGAACACGGCATCTTCTTTCGAGTTCCGTCTTCTCAATATCCGCATCCACAAAGGTAATGCACCACAAGAATCTATCATCGTTGTTGACGATGGTATGGGCAGAGCCTATGTAGTTGTTGAGCGCCTCATCGTGCACTCTTGCGGCTGTATACAACAAAAGATCTTTAGACCATTCACTGCTTACAGTGTCAAAAATATTCAAGCAGGTGAAGACGATTCTCCATCTGCTGTCGGCACGAAAATCCATGCCGTTATTCTCTAGGTAGTTCTCGATCAGATCTTTATTTGTGCCAAACAGTCCATCTGATATCTGCTTGAATACCGATGAGCACAAGAGGTCCTTCTTGATCTGGCTGTCCTCGTTTGCGGTTTCAGCGCTTTCCTTGTAGTTCTGTATCATCCTATTGAGGATGTCTTCTATCTGCTTGAGCTTGAAAGGCTTGGTGATGTACCCAGCAGCCCGATAGTCAATGGCCAGCTGGGCATACTTGAAGTCTTCGTAGCAGGTCATGAAGGCAAATTCCGCATTCTTGTTGTTCTTGCGCGCAAACTTCAAAACCTCGGTACCATTCACCTTAGGCATGCCTATATCACACAGAATCAGCTCAGGATTCTCCTGTTTGATGACCTCAATCGACATCTTGCCGTTGTATGCTTCCAGAACTTCGCTTATTCCTAGCTTCTTGAAATCTATCTTCTTCTTCAGCACATCGATAGTAGAGATGTCATCTTCACATATCAGCAGTCTCATCGCTATCTCCTTTTTCCGGTATCAGCAGCTCGATCCTTGCTCCGCCAGTTTCCTTGTTGGATATGCGCAGCAGATCGTCGCGATTATATAGAATATGTAGGGTATATTTCGTATTCGTAAGTCCAATATGTTCCTTGGTGAACATATTGTCGTTGGCCTCAAGCTTCTCAATCGCTTCCTTGGAGAAGCCATCGCCATCATCTTCCTCTATCAGCCTTATGCCCTTGAAACCTTCCTCTTCATATCTTTCGCACTTGATGTAGATATGCAGAGTCTGTATGAGGCTCATCGCATGCTTGAAGGAGTTCTCAACCTGTGAGAACAGAAGCAGGTAAGGTATCTTCTCTTCCTCTATTCCCTTCTCGATGTCATAGACATAATCGATGCTGTTAGGGAACTTGATCTTCTGCATCTCGACGTAGTTCTCGATCTGCTTGAGCTCTTCTTTTATGGTTACCCATTCATTGCTGGTGTTCAGCATATATCTGGTGAACTGCGAAAACTGGTAGATGTAGTCTCTTACCTTTTCGGAGTCGTTGTCATAGGTCAGGTTAGAGATCGTCGTGATGCCATTCATGAAGGCATGGGGTCTCAGCTGCCCTCTGAGCATCCTAAGCTTGTTCTGCTCTTCCTTGATCTTCATGTCATATTGGGCGATCTTCAGATTGGTTATTTCGCTGGTCATGTTGTTGAAGTTGTTGTAGAGTTCCACGAACTCATCGCTTCCGACATCATCGGTATCGATACGGTAATCGAGGTTGCCCTTGGATACTTCTTGGGTTGCCACAATCAGTTCATTGGTCTGCTTAAGGATCCTGCGTCTGATGTAGCCGAAAAGGATTACGATCAGCACAATCTCCAGCACAGCATTGGCCAGAAACATAAGTCCGCTGAAGGCGTTGATGCCGCTGCCGTTGTGCTTGACGATCAGCGTTCCCTTGATGCCTGTATTCTCTCCAGCAAGCACCGATAGAAAATGCCCATATCTCTGCACAGTGCCTTCCACGCCAAGTTCAATTCGGCTCTTGAGATCCTCATTGCCGGAATTATGGATTATCTCGTTGCCATCCAGGAAGAAGGTTGCAACATCGCTGTCTGGAACATTATCCGAGAACCTGTATAGACTGCAGTCACTTACAGCACCGACAATGAATCTTCCCATCTTGACGCATTTATAGAAGTAGGCATTCCCACCGATATATCTTATCGACCAGCTATGGTCGCTTAAGAAGGTGTTGTCCTCTACGCATATCTCCTTGAGATAGCCCTTGACCATCGGCAGCTTGACGATCGTCGACTTGGAGTTGGCGTTGTATGTATAGTACTCTGAATTGATGTCATACAGAAAAATGGCAGATATATCGTTTGAGGCAATCGTCTTCTTCTGCAGCATCTCGACAATCTCTTTCGCTGTGAAGACATCGATATTGTTTGGATCCTTCTGGAACTGCGTATCATCATAAAGGGTGACGAAGACATCATAAAGCTGTTCATATATCATCGTGAGGCGCGTATCGGCATTCGCTACCCATTTGTCGCACATGTAGCTGTTCTCGTTCTCATATGATTGGTTTATCTGATTCTGATATGAATAGATGGTCGCAAAAAGCGATACGGTTGAGCACAGGAATATCAGTGCCAGCAGTATGACGACGACTTTGCGCCATGACTTGAAATTGAGCATATCTTTCATCAATACCATTATAGAAAAAAGGGTGCCTTTTAGCACCCTTTTGAATCCGATTATTCGTTTGGCTATTAGTAGTTAGCAGCCTGTGAATTGAATTCAGCGATGATAGCATCAATGCCAGCAGCCTGAAGGTCTGCAAGGAACTGAGGATATACATCATCAGGATTTACGTCGCCGTAAACCAGTACATTGTTGTACTGTTCAACTACGTTCTGAACAGCTGCAACTTCGTTAGCAACGTTTGCTACGTTAGGAATGAAGCCATATAGAGGTGGGCACCAAGCCATATCCATCAGCTTCTTGCCATATCCTGGATCTGAACCAGAGTCTGTAGCGCCTTCGAATGCTCTAGTGTAGAAACCGTTACCGATCATACCGCAAGAGTACTGAAGGTTGTAAGGGATAGTGTTGAAGTCTAAGCCTTCTGGATATGTGAACAATGTCTTGTCAGCATTCCAAGCCCAGTCCTGACCTTCCTTACCATAAATCAGAGTGTCCCAAACATATTCATCAGTGTAGAGCAGGTTGATGAAGTCAGCAGCAGCTTCTGGATGCTTGCAGGTATAAGAGATACCTACGCCCAATGTATCTGTAGCCAAGTCATCGATACCGATTGTTACAGCACCGAATGTTGCGCCGTAAGTGTTTGTATTTGAGAACATATCAGCAATGCCAGCAGCTTCTGCTGAGTGGCCCATGATAACGCCCTTTGATGATCCGCTCATTACAACGGTGTCATGAGAAGCAGTATTGTTAGAACCTTCTGGATCAGCTAAGCCCTTCTGACGGAAATCATATGCCTTGTAGATAGCGTTCTTGTAAGCATCTGTTGCATAGTAGTTAACGATTTCCTTGCTGTTGCCGATAGTAGCGCCATAAGTACCTACCAATGAAGTATGGTCCTTAAGTCTGTACAGGTTAGGGAACTGGTCTGTGTAAACGATGAAGCAATCATCAGGATATGCAGCCTTCATCTGTTCGCACGCAACTTCCAGAGTGTCGATGTCAGTAATTGCAGATACATCAACGCCAGCGCCTTCAGCGTAATCCTTGTTGTAAACCCACTTCCAGTCAAGAACTGTGCCAAAGAAACGTGGAATCATGTAGTAAGATCCATTGACCTTGCCTGATCCGATAACGTTGCCGATAAGATCAGCGGTTGGCTTAAGTTCCTTCTCCAGATATGGATCAAGATTTACATAGTAGCCGTTATCAACGTCACTTGCCAGATTGAATACCTGAACGATATCTGGGCAATCGTCACCGCCGCCAGCCAATTCCATTGGAACTGTTGTCAGGTAGTCACCGATAGAAGTGACTTTCAACTTTACTTCATAGTTCTTGCCTAGTTCAGCTAGATATCTGTTCATTTCATCTTCAACATTCTGTGTAGCTTCCAGGGCAGGAACGATGAATAGAGTTGAGATCTCGAATGTTAAGGAAGCCTTTTCACCTGGCTGTTCTTCTTCGGTCTTGTTTCCGCAACCAACCAGTGAGAAGCACATTAACAAAGCGAGCAAAAGAGTAAGCAATTTTTTCATTTAGTTTTTCCTCCTACGCACCCTTTATATAATTTTATAAAGATGCCTACATCGTTGGCTTTCAAAAAACAACAACACTTATTCATAAAAAAGCACTATTTGAGTGTTCATTAACAAAAAAATAAGGCACTTTTTTAATGTCTAAGCCTTTTTCAATAATCTATATTTATAGGTAGAAGAAAAGGAAAAACACATATGGCAATACATCATGTAAAGTTTCGTGCAAACTCATTATGCGGAAACGGCGAATTCTACATGTTCCTTCCTGATAAGGAAATTCCGCCCTTCCTGAAAGGCAATCCGCACTATAGCCGTCCTGCCAAGACCCTGATACTTCTTCATGGCTTCTCAGGAGATTGCACAGATTGGCTCTATAGCGCTCCTGTCCAGGACTATTCATTAAGATATAACCTAGCTATCGTCATGCCTACAGGGGGACTGAATTTCTATCTCGACAAGAAGGAGACAGGAAGACAATACTGCAGATTCATAGGCGAAGATCTGATCAATTATCTTAGAAATACCTATGGTCTGGCAAAAGACAAAGATGACACATTCATCGGCGGAGTTTCGATGGGCGGCTTTGGAGCTTTCCATACAGCTCTGACATATCCTGACAGGTTCTCTGGCCTAATGGCACTATCAAGTGCCCTCATCATCCATCAGCTCAAGGATATGAAACCCGATATGCCAGAAATCATGGCAAACTACGAATACTATGTCGACACCTTCGGCGATCTCTCTATCGCTGAAGAGAGCGACCACAATCCCGAAGTGCTGTATATAAGAAACAAGGAAAGCGGCATCCAGAATCCAAGAATCTTCATGGCTTGCGGAACGGAAGATTTCCTATATAAGGAAAACATCGCCATGAAGAGTTTCCTGGAAAGCCAAGATGCAGACTTCAGATACATCGAAGGACCAGGAATGCACGATTGGCGTTTCTGGATTCCAAGCAGCGAACAAGGAATCGAATATCTACTAGGAGGAGAAGAAAATGTCTAATTTCGAGAATGCAAAAGTACAGGTAAAACAAGGATGGCTGCAAGGCTACATCGAGAAAGATCTCAAGATCTTCAAAGGTATCCCATACGCAAAGCCACCAGTTGGTGACCTTAGATTCAGGCATCCTGAAGATCCAGGAAGATGGAAAGGCGTAAGAAAAGCCACCCAGTATTCAGCTGCCTGCATTCAGCAGGTCATGGAACAGGAAGACCTTCCTGCCAATGTCCATGGCGTTCCGCAGTTCATGGCTCCATCACAATATGAAGAGGATGCATTATATCTGAACATCTGGACGCCAGCCAAGGCTGAAACCGACAAGCTCCCAGTATTCATCTGGGTACATGGCGGCGGCATGGTTGCGGGATCTGGATGTGAAGTTGTATGCGATGGCACCGGCTTCGCTTCAAGAAAAGATGTAATTGTCGTAACCATCAACTATCGTCTTGGCTTCTTCGGTTTCTTCGCTCATCCTGATCTGACCAAGGAAGGCGGCGGCACTAGCGGAAACTACGCTATGTATGATATCCGCAAGGCCTGCCTATGGGTAAAAGAAAACATCGAGAAGTTCGGCGGCGATCCAGAAAGGATCACCGTTGCCGGCCAGTCTGGCGGCGCTGCCGCAACAGGCGCTCTGCATGCCTCTCCGCTTATGAAAGGCATAATCCAGAGAGTATCGATCGAATCAGGACCTATCTATTGGGGCTTCATGCAGCCTGAACCAAGAGAGCTTATGGAACAGCGCGGCATCGAGTTCATGGAATACATCAAATGTCCAAGCATCGACGATCTGAGAAAGAGAGATGCTTGGGATCTCTTCGACGCCTACCAGGCATGGTCACGCGAGAAGGGCTTCGGATTCGGCTTCTCATTCTGCGTCGATGGACAGTTCTTGCCAAAGAGATACACAGACATCATGGATGCCGGCGAATACAACGACTTCGATGTCATGATTGGCTCATGTGCCCAGGAATTCCCTGCTGTCAATCCTAGCAAGTATACGGTCGAAGAATTCAACAAATATCTTGAAGAGACCTTCCCTGACAATGTCGAGAATATGAAGAAATGGTATCCTGCCTCTTCCGGCATCGAAGCCGCTAAGCAGGTCAGCACCATCGCTTCCGACATCATGCTGCTAGGCTCAATCAAGCTTGGCGAACTGGCCAATCAATATGGACGCAATGCCTACGTATGGCTGATGTCCAAAGAGAACGAGACCCAGAGAGGCCATGATGCAGGCTCACCGCACTGTGCCGAGATGCCATACGTATTCGGCAGAGTCGACTGTGGAGAGAGAAACCCATTCTTCCCTTACCATTGGGTAGGAGCTGACTATGACTTCATGGAACTTATCCAGAACTACTGGTACAGCTTCGCAGCTACCGGCAATCCTAACGGCAACGGCTGTCCTGAATGGAAGAAATACGAAAAGGACTATGATGTCATAAACCTCAACAACGACACCAAGATGTTCGATGATGATGTCAAAGCAAAATATGACTACTACAAGGAAAAACTTCAGACCAACGACTTCATGCTTACCTTGTTTGGTCCACCTAAATTCACACCTAAAAAGGCTTAACCTATAGATAAGGGTACCCGAACGGGTACCCTTTGTTTCATTTCAATAGATTGTCTTTTATTCTGTTGGCAGCCTCGGCAGCTCTTCTGTAGAACTCCTCAGGATTGATGCCATCATAGTTTGTCTCATGGATTTCCAGCATGACAGTCTCATTGAATCCAGATTGCTTCAGCATCGCACAGACATAGTCGAAATCGATGGAGGCATCATATGGAATCATATGCAGGTCCTGGTTGAATTCCTTGTGGTTGTCATGCAGGTGAACAATCTTCATTCTTTCGCCGAACATCGGCATGAACTGCTTGCCTCCGGCGAAGCATCCCTCATGTCCGCAATCCCAGCACAGCACCGCATCCTTGAATTCCTCTAACGCAAAGGCCAGATTGGCGATCTTGCGCTGATTCTCAAAAGCTAGAGTAACGTTCTTTTCTTTTGCCAGCTGCGCAAGCTTGCTGAAGCGCTCATAGCCGATATCGGAAATGTGCGGAGGGTTAACGCCCGATGATAGATGCAGCACCAGATATGGAACATGGTGCTCAGCGCACATATTGACGGCATCAGCGAAGTCGAAGTATACGTCGTCTCCTTCATCGCTATCAAGCCAGATGTTGTTTATGCCTTTGTATGGGCCATGGCAGCTGTCTACAACTATGCCATTAGCTTCACATAGCTCAAACTGCTCATCGACATCCTTTTGGCTAACCACAATAAAAGTATGGTTAAAGCCATACTTCTTCATAAGCCTTATTCTTTCGTTGTTGTCGATATTCAGATACGAATTGAAATTGATGCCAATATCCACGCCTTCAGTATACCACTCCTTATAGAGATGGTTACGATTTTCATTTTCCGCAACATATTCTACAATTAAAACAGCAACATTTTTCGGGAGCACTTATGAAAAGAACCTATTATGTCATGCAGAATGACGAAAAGCGCATATGCCGAATCGCATATGATAAAGAAACAGATGGATCCTTTGCCATAGATTATGCCAATGGCTTAGATAATCTTTCCTGTTTCGCAAGAAAAGACAAGCTGCTTATTGTTTCAGCGAACAGATGCATAAGCTCATTCAACCTAAACGATGGCAACATGGAACTGGTATCGCAGGCTGAGGATTTCGATTCCGACATAAGCAATGTATGCATAAGCAACAACGGAAGACATCTCTATGCTTTGGAATATGAAACAGGAAATCTCTGGATCTGCGATATCGGAGAAGAAGGCGTAATGGCAAATCTTAGACAAGCCAATGCCGAAAATGAATCACAAGATACACAGAGCTTCCGTTTCAGCTTCATGACCACAACACCGGATGATGGATATCTGATTGGCATCGATCCCGAAAAGGAAGGCATCAATATGCTGAAGCTAGACGAAAGCGGCGATGTCGCAGTACGTGGCTTCATCCCTGCTGAGCAAGGCTTTGCGCCAAGACATATGCATTTCTCTGATGATGGCAAACACCTCTATGCCGATTGTGGAGAGGCATATCATATTCTCATCTATGAGTATGATGAAGGCACTCTCACCTTAATCAATGATCGTGCCCTATGGCCAGACCTTCCTGAATGCGTAGGCGTTGATGTCATGGATAATGTTCTGTTCGTGGGACATAGAGGAAATAGCTATAATGCCCTTGAAGCCTATGACATCACAAAACCATGCGAGCCAAAGCTCATCGATGTCTGCATCTGCGTCGATGCATGCCAGAGCTTCAAGACCCTTGAAGATGGATATATCTGTCTTATCAGCCAATCTAATGGAAACATCAAGATCATCAGATTTGCCGATGGACGTTTCATGAATACCTTTCAGATTTAGCATCAATCAATCACCATACAATCATAACTACCGGCTCAGCCGGTAGTTTGTGACAGCCCTCTAAGGGCTTGTTA
>CALFPO010000094.1 GCA_937919165.1 uncultured Bacillota bacterium
TAAGCCTAAACTTGGCTCATTAACGATCACAAAGAGCACCGTAAATGGACCAGATGATGCAGAATTCTGGTTTAAAGCAGATATTGATATAAAAGATGGAAGCGGAAACGAGACCACTGGCTGGTTCCCTTTTGTTAAGACGCATTCAGATGGAAGCACAAGTAATGGAACCGTATATCATTTTGCCGATACTGAAATGAGATTCTCCTTAAAGTCTGGCGAATCCATCACCATCAATGATTTGCCGAAAGGAGTGGGCTATACAATAACGGAATATGGTCTAGAAGAGAATGGTACAAGTTTAGGAAACTGGACTCCTTCATACACAAATGAGATAGGTACTGTTGGTTCGTCGACAGCTGTTGAAGTGACAAATACCTACGCATATAGTCCTGTTACCGTTTCCGTGGCAGCTGGAACAAAAACTCTATTGGATTTAGACAACAGCAGTGCAAAAATGGATATTGCTGCTGGTGATTATAGTTTTATCTTATTCCCTGATACCCATGGTTTACCGATGCCTGAAGGCAGCGTTTATAATCCAAATACAAACAGAGAAGAGTGCATTGTCACAAATGGTGCCAGCGTCGGTCAGGTTGCGCCAATCGATTTCGGAAGCGTTACTTTTGATAAAGAGGGAATCTACAGCTACACAATTCAGGAATTGCAGGTAACTAAGCCAAATGTATCTGGCGATATGAGACACTGGCATGCGGTAGTCACTGTAACTGCTTCTGGCGATAAACTAAGTGCGACAGTCAGTCATGAACATCATCACGATGACAGTCATGTGCCTTCCGAAGGCTGTGATCATGAACCTCTATCTTTTGAAAATACATTCAGCAGACATGAAATAGATAAAGAAATAGGTGTTAATAAAACCGTAGTAAATAACAGCAGCGATATAGCTTTTGCTAGAAATGGATATCAATTTGAGGTAATTCCAGCTGATTCCGCTGCTACTAATTATCCTGATTTAGACCTTGCAACAGAAGGTGTGCAGACAAGCGCAACGATAACAACCGGAAAATCTGGTGAAGCTTTCACTGGCGCAATAAAGTTTACTGAGGAATGGTTCAACAGTTTTGATACAGACCATGATGGCGTGGCCGTATTGGTTTATAACATCAATGAAATTCCGAAGAATTCTGCCGGATGGACATACGATGATAGAACTGCAACAGCAACTATTACAATTACAAAAACCATTATAGAAGCTAAGACTGATACTACGCCAGAGGTTGCTGACTATGATGCAACGATTATTTACAGCTTCCCTGGAGAAACTTCTACAACTTCGCTGCCTAATTTCATTAACAGATATGCCGCCACTGGAACATATGAACTGAAAGTTATCAAGCAGTTCAATCTTGATAATCCTGGTTCGTATATACCGAAAGCCGGGGAATCATATCAATTTGCAATAAATGATGATTTTGAACGCAACGATAAGTCTGGATATACATTGCCTACCGACAAGAAGGTGGTCATAACATTTGATGGCACAGACAATTTCAGTACCAATCAATCATGCAAAGGAACTAATGTAATTGAATTCACAAAGGCCGGCAACTACAGGTTCGAATTGAGCGAGGTGGTTGGTGACAATGAAAAGATGACTTATGACAACAGGAATTGGATTGTCGATGTTGAAGTTACCGATAATGGCAGCGGCACACTAGAAACGCATGCCTTCTATTATCGTGAACAATCTGCATCGACACCATTGGATACTGCAACATTTACCAATACTTTTACCAGCCTGTTGTTTCAACAACCTTAGATTTGAAGAAGACCCTCTTGGGAAGAGAATGGGATCAAGAAGATGAATTCTCTATAGATGTTCGTCATGCTGAACTTGGTACACATGACGAAGCGACATATGATCCTTGCGATCCTGACAATCTTGAGAGATCGCATGTCAATATGGACCATGATTATGAGACGATATTTACGGCTGATCATAAAGAATTGACGTTATCGAATATCAATTTCAAAAAAGAAGGTGTATATTTCGTTTATCTGGAAGAGAACAAACGTTTCTCTTCTGATGGCATGGTTTATGACCCTGTAGTTTATGTTGTCCGCTATGAAATCGAAAAGATAGGAAACGATTTAAGCCTGAAGAGCGCAGATATATATGATGCAACCGATGGCTGGAGCTCACGAGAAAAGCTAGATGCTTCTGTTCTTGAATTCACAAATAAAGTAACGAATCTTTCTATTCAAAAAGTTAATAATGATGGCTCCAAGACAAATAAATATGAGTTTACTTTGGCACTCAAGGACAAAGATAAGGTTCCTGTAAAGAATGTATCAATAGAAGCTAGATTAGCAGGAAAGGATACCGTTCTCCATTTTGATGAAAATGGAGAGGCAAAAGTATTCTTGAGACGTGGTGAGAAACTTAGAATTATTGGCTTATCTGACGGATTCAATGTTGACGTGACTGAAACAAGCAATATCGCAAGCGATACTACCTACTCCATTGCAATAGATGGTGTTAGTGATGGAGAAACGCCAGGCAAGAAAGCAACCGTTTCTTTGCAGGCGGGAATGGCTTATGAAGTTTCTTTCACAAACGTAGATAAGGAGCCAACGCCACACGCAGGCAAGGAACCAGCATCAGCACCTTTTG
>CALFPO010000095.1 GCA_937919165.1 uncultured Bacillota bacterium
CATTGAGCTCCGAGATGATCGGAGCTTTCTTGTTCAATTGTAGCAAGTTGCTACAGTTCCTGAAGAGCCTTCAATATGGCATCTATCATCAAAAAAAGCAGCTGTTCAAGCTGCTTTTGATGTCTTCTGGTCCCCTAGGGGGTTATAACTCGAACCACTTTTATCCCTAGTATCTTTCGCAAGGTCATTAGAACACAGTACATTATCATAGTAAATAATGTTAAAAAGTCCTTTATTTAAAGGTATATTTAGCATTTGCCTATAAATAGTAACTATTAAATCTGATCATATTTTCTTATTAAAACATCATTATTTAATAACGGCTAATTCCTTAATATGATCTCTTATTTCACATCTAGCAGTTTCTTAGCAGACCCCAAGGGGGTCATAATCCAAACCAAATGCCTATTTTTGACCATTTGGTTCGACCACGTCTTAGGGGTAAGACATAAATTGTGGTAATTTACCACAAACTATGAGATGAATAATTTTTGAAAAGAGATATGGCGTATATCCCTACGATGAAAGAGAGAAATTAATAGATAGAATTAATACACAGAAGCTCTAGAAATAGAGCTTTTTGATTGTGTTTCTTCAAGTTCATTCCTTTTATTAGATATTTAACCATGTCAATATAACTATCATAGATACCTATATGATAAGTATCGGCTAAGAATTACTTAAGACAAAATATGATAAAATGATATTGTTGTTTTATTAAGGAAATAATTCAAGATGCTTAATATAAATAAAATACGTCCAAACAAAATAATATATGTAATAGCATATGTTTTCGAACTTATGTTTTATGCTACAAAGGGACATTTTATAATTATCAGAACAGGTTTATTTGGATTAAGAGGAAAAACAATTATATATGCTGCACATATGATTGGCTCTTTAATTGTAATGCTTTTATGGTCAAACAAGTTTAAACATTTGATAAAGATTTCAGTCGCAGCAATGTTATTTGGTTTTATTCCTGCGATTTTTGTTAATGAAGGTTATTTAAAATTAATTTTTGGAATCATTGGAATGTCAGGACTTGGCGGTGCTGTTACGGCTTGTAGATGTGGATATGCATTCGCAACAAATAACGTAGAAAAACTATCTGGAGCGACATTGATGATAATACTTGTTGCATTTATACATCGTTTGTCATGGCTTGGTATTGAAAATGTTTTTACATTATATGTATTGCCTATTGGTTTATTAATCGCTCTTTCCATTTGTCTTCTTTTATTTAAAGAAGAAGATTTAGAAGTTAATGAGGAAGTAACATTTGAAGATAAAAAAGGAATTTATTGTGCTTTTGCATATTTTGTCGCTTATTTCGCACTTGATGGTTTTATCTGGGAACTGGCAAAAATTGCTCCTGAAGCAAGAGTGCCTTATACCTTTATTGGAATGATTATGGCTGGCGTAATATTCTTTGTGATGATAGCTGTTTTGAAAGTAAATGTTTGGCACATATGGAATATAGGTTCTGTATTCATGATTATCGGTGCTTTACTTGCATTATTGAAACCTTATTTCAATTTGACTAACATTCAGAACCTATTCAATGGTCTTTCTATTATTGGCTGGCCATTTGCTATATACATAATGGGATGTGCACAAAAACGTTTTGTTAGTTATGATCTATTAAAGAAGTGTACGATAGTGTTTGTAATTGTGTCTCCATTAACAACACTACTTGATGATATTGTTTCGGATATCTTCTCTGATTATGTTCCGTTAGTATCTTTTATTTATATTTTTGCTGTGATAATTCTATTACTATTGTTTTCTCCACAAAGTTATAAGTATCTTTTCTCCGCCTTATGGTTAGAAGAGCTTAACTCAGAAGATATGAATCTAATAAAAGAAAAAGTAGATCAATTTGACAAACATAATCTTTCTAACAGACAAAAAGAAATAGCGACATTATTATTGACTGGTCAAACAAGAAGACAAATAGCAGCCGAGCTACATCTTTCTGAATCAACAGTAAAAACACACACCTCAGAGCTTTATAGAAGATTGAACATTAATAGTCGTGTAGAACTCTTTGCAATATTTGGTGTAAACAAAAAATAGAAACTCTACATAGTAGAGTTTTTTATATTCACCCAAAAGTACGAATGTACATTTTCGCATTCTAATATAAAAATGGTATTAGGAGGTTTTTATTATGGGATTTTTAAAAAGTGCTATCAAGAATGGTTTGAGCGATGGAATATCCAAAGGCATTAAGGGTGCAGTAAATTCAGCTGTTGAATCAGCTGTTAAACCGGTAGCCGATAAATATGCTAATGCAGCAGCAAGTCAAATTGATAAGGCTGCCAATGAAATGAATGCCAGTCTAAACGAAATAAATGATAGCGTTGAAGAAACAAAGAATTTAGCTAATGAACAGGGTTTTGGAATTGGTAATTTGGAAGCAAGTTTAAA
The DNA here is from genome assembly GCA_937919165.1 of uncultured Bacillota bacterium. Taxonomy (GTDB): domain Bacteria; phylum Bacillota_I; class Bacilli_A; order Erysipelotrichales; family Erysipelotrichaceae; genus Colivicinus. The sequence continues at coordinate 2,434 of CALFPO010000095.1, forward strand.
TAAATATGCCAGTTCTATGAAAAATTATGCTACAGAAATAGCTAAGAATTTCAAAGAATGTCCAAACTGTGGTGAAATGTGTGAAGCTGATCGTAAGTTCTGCCCACATTGTGGAACAGTTCTTCCAGAAAAATCTATGGCTGATGATTTGGTATGTCCAAAATGTGGACATCAGAATACATTGGAAACAAGGTTCTGTAGTGAATGTGGTACGCCACTTCCTGCTTTTGCAGAAGAAATAGCTAAGGAGCAGGAAGAATTGGCTCAAAGAAAGGCTGAAGAAGAAGCTGAGAGAAAAGCTGAAGAGGAAAGAGCAAAACGTCAGGCTGAATATGAAGCAACTAAAAAACAGGTTAATGACAAATTAGATCAGAAATTTGGTTTCATAAAAAATGCCACAAAAGATATTAGAGAAAAGGCTGAAGATTTTGGTGGCGAAGCAGTCGATAAAGCTTTAGGATTTGCCAGCGGCTTATTTAATAAAAACAAGAAGCAATAGGAGGATTACAATGAAAAAAATACTATCTGTTTTTCTTGCTGTATGCATATTGTTTAGCATTACTGCTTGTGGCAAAGACTCTTCATCAGAACAAAAAAATGGTGAAGAGAATCCATGGAAAGAAGTTTCTGCAAATGATATTTACAGCTATATAGGATATCAGTTTGGAATTCCAGAAAAAGCTAAGGATATCAAGTATTTCTGGAATGATAAGGATGGAATTGCTGAAATGCAGTTTGCTATTGATGAGCTCAATATTACTGCAAGAGCAAAGAAGACCGATAAATTTGAAGATATTTCAGGCATGCATTATGATTTCAGCAACAGCAATGACAATTACGGGCATGGCCCTGACTGTTTTATCTGGAACAACGATCAGGAGCTTCGTGGCGACTATCATCTGCTTGTGAAAGATGATGGATGTGTCAGTCTTGGACTTTGGTATTATGTTTCAACAGCAGGTAATTACAGTTTAAGTATGGGATATGTGTCTGATTTATTTTGTGACATGAGCCAATATGCGAGCGAAGTGTTTATCCTTGAAGGTATAGACGGCGATCCTGCTGAATATTCTCAGGTATACTGGGAAGGAAAGTATCCAGGAGAAAATGTTTGTCCGTTCTACATCATGGAAAATGGAGTAGAAAAAAAGTATTATTGTGTTTCAAGTTATTGTGATGGAACTATGCAATCCTGGGTTGCAAGTCCATTCAACTGGAATGGTTGGCATATCGTAGATAATGCAATTGTCAACAAAGACGAAACATTGAAGATGACTGATAATTGGGCTGGCGAAAACCCATCAGAATACTTTTCAAGTTTCTGTACTGTTACAACAGAACCATATACTTCAAACAGCAATACTACAGTTCCTGAAATCGAAACAAAGGAGAATGGAGAAGAGTTTGTTGTCACAATTGATGAAGATTTAGATTTAATACTAACACATAAAGATGACACAATCACCAGCATGAAGGCAGTCAAGAAATATGATTCTGCAGAACTTGCTGAAGCTGCACTTGTTGAATACAATACAGAACCAGATGCAGAAGTTGAATCTATAACAGTTAACGATAATGTGTTGACAGTTGTTTATAAATCATCAGTATGGGAAGGCGCAACATATTCTGAAATGGTATTTGCATTTGAAATGCTAAAAGGAATGGGTGGCGTTGATATCAATAATATATTTGAACAATGAAAAAAGGGAGCAAAAACAAATGAAAAAGATAATAATATTATTATTGACAATTGCAGTCATTTTAAATCTTACTGCATGTGGTAAAAAGAAAGCAGATTTAGATACAATATCTGATTCAAATAATGGTCAGAATGAAACAACTAATACAAATGATAGTAATAATCAAAACATAGAGTCTAATATCGTTGAAGAATCATCTTCTTACAACTTTAAAGGTTATACAGAAACGGCAGATTGGCCAGGAAAAGATATGTGGGAGAGTTATGGTCTTCCTGAAATATTAATGAGTGATGATGTAAACGGTTCAGTCCATATTAGCGACAAAGACTGGATTTATCCGTTAAATGGAAAAGATGGAATAATGATTGAAGCACGCCCTTCATCTTCTCAAATTGCAAGTGTTATAGATACTTTAAAAAATGCAGGAATTGAAATGAAAGAAGATCCTAATTACGAATTAGGTTATACAGGTTACTATGACAATAGTGGTAATGATATGAAGATTACTGTTTCAGAAACTGGTTTAGGAAAACTTACTATCACAATTATAGTCAGTCCTACAGATTAAAATTTTAATGTATCAAATTATTTAAGTTGATCTGTTCATATAATCGTAAGTTATATGGATAAATCACAATTATTAGAAAAAATTAATAAGAAGTCCTTTGAATAAAGGACTTTTTCGGAGCATTTTCTATTTATAGTGGTTCGATTACGTCATTAATACCCCATGGCAAAGTCGAACCATCAAAAAGGTTAAATAAGTCCATGAATAAAGGCTAATTTTTTATTTTGCTGTTTATTACAAAAATGGCTACCCAATTACTCAACTAGAATCACACAAATCATTAAATAAGCCTATAAACAGGGAATAATTCAACAAAAAAGCAGCTCATTTTAGGCTGCTTTTACTTTCTCTGGTCCCCAAAGTCGGGGTCGAACCGACACGGATTTCTCCTCACGATTTTGAGTCGTGCGCGTCTGCCAATTCCGCCATTCGGGGATACCCTATTATATTATCACATTTGTCAATGTTTGGTAAAATGTTTTTGATGGAACTGAAAGATCTGAAACTAACTAAACATCGCATGGAAATATGTGAGCGTCTTGGCCTAGAAAACAGCGAAGATATACTCAATTACTATCCTTTTCGCTATGAAGAATTCAATTGCGTTCCGTATGAAGAATTCAAGGAAGGCGAAAGAGTTGTGCTTGTGGGAGAACTGATCAGCTATCCAAGTACATTCAGACATGGCAAACTTTCGACTACACGTTTCAAGGTGCTGTATGACGATGAAGAGATAGCAGTAACGATTTTCAACCGTCCATGGATCAGGAATCTAGGCATCAATGACAAGATAACGGTTGTTGGCAAATATAATGGCAAGAATAGCGTTACTGCCAGCAACTACTATACCAAGGATGTCAGCAATGAAATCATGCCGATGTATCCAAGCAAGGAAGGCATCAGCCAGAATGACATCAAGAAGCTTATTCAGTATACATATCAGAAATGCGGCAATGAGCTTGCGGATCTTATGCCTGAGGAGTTTGTAAAGGGACATGGACTTACCGATTACGCTACCGCAATCAGAAATATTCATTTCCCTGAAAGCGGCAAGATGCTGAAGATGGCGATGAGCCGTCTTAAGTATGAGGAACTATTAAGGTTCTATGTAGCAGGTAATATTCTGAAAGGAAATGGTTTGAACGCCATCAAGATAGAGAAAGATTTTGATAGAGGCATGGTGGATGAATTTGTCAAGTCTTTTGGTTATGAGCTTACCTTGGATCAGGAAAAATGCAAAGATGAGATACTTGCTGATCTCTCTTCTAAGAAAATGATGTATCGTCTGGTTCAGGGCGAAGTAGGTTCAGGCAAGACAGCCATGGCAATGATTGGACTATATGCCAACTATCTTAGCGGATACCAAGGTGCCTTGATGGCTCCTACCGAGATTTTGGCTAAGCAGCATTATGAGACTCTGAAGAAAGCCATGGAGCCATTTGGGGTAAAAGTTGCTGTGCTTTTCAGCGCTATGGATGATGAAAAGAACATAAAGAATATGATCAGACAGGGCGATGCCGATGTGATTGTAGGAACGCACGCCTTGTTTTCGGAAGATGTTGATTTCAAGAGATTGGGGCTTGTCATAGCTGATGAACAGCATCGTTTTGGCGTCAAGCAGAGAAAGGCTTTGAAGGAGAAGGGCAAAAACTGCGACTTCATGCTGATGTCGGCAACGCCTATTCCTAGGACCTTGGCATCGACGGTATTTGGTGACATGGATGTCTCGACAATCGAAACTCTTCCTGCAGGAAGAAAGGGCTGCAGAACCTATCTGATAAAGGAGAACAGTCTACGTTCGGTGATTGATGAGATTAAGGATAAATTGTCTGAAGGAAGACAGGCCTATATCATAGCTTCAGCGATCGAGAAGTCGGATAACTATGGAGGCAAGGATGTCAAGGGCCTATATGAAGCCTTAAGCAAGGAATTTGAGCCATATAGGACAGGACTTATGCATGGACGTCTGAGTTCTGAAGAAAAGGATGAGATCATGGAACGTTTCAATCGAAATGAAATCCAGGTTCTTGTCTCGACCACTGTTGTGGAGGTTGGCGTAAATGTGAAGAATGCGACCGTAATGGCTATATATGACGCTGATCGTTTTGGCTTGTCGCAGATCCATCAGCTAAGAGGGAGAGTGCAGCGTTCTAGCCATGAAGGCACCTGCTATCTGCTGACTTCAAGCAGAGATGCCGAAACCCTTAAGCGTCTGCAGGTATTGGTTGACTACAATGATGGCTTCAAGATCAGCTATGAGGATCTTAGGCTTAGAGGTCCTGGCGATATTCTGGGCACTAGGCAGAGTGGACTTCCTTCCTTCATTCTGGCCAATATCATCGAAGACAAGCGTTTTGCGGATGCCGCAAGAGCGGATGCCCAGAAGATATGCGATGATCCGGATAATGAAATATATCGGGACTATTATGGGAAAATACTTGAAGTCGCCACTAAAAACTATATCGATTGAGGTAAAATAGACATATGGATGTTTTTGAGTTTCTCGACAGACACGAAATAAAATACTATGACAAGGAACTGATCAAGCAGGCTTTTGTGCACTCTTCATATGTCAATGAACATAAGAATGAGATGCATGACAACGAAAGGCTTGAGTTCATGGGCGATGCGGTACTGCAGATATTCTCTGCCCATCGTCTATACGAGATAGATCCTCCGCTCAAGGAGGGACTGATGTCTACCAGAAGGTCCAATTTGGTATCGGAGAAGGCTCTTTCCAAGATTGCTAGAGAGTATGGACTGAATGAGTTTCTGCTTCTGGGACAGGGCGAAGAGAAGACTGGCGGAAGGAACAGGGATTCGATCATTGCCGATATGTTTGAGGCATTCATTGGAGCTGTATATCTGGATTCTGGATATGAGAGCGCCTTTAGTCTGCTGGATGAGCTGATGGACAAGTATATTGCAGAGATCGATGAATCGACATATGACTACAAGACCAAACTGCAGGAATATGTACAGGCCGATTCACGCAAGTCGATCGTCTATGAAACGATTTCGATCAAGGGTCCCAACAACAAGCCGGAATTCAAGGTGGCAGTGAAGATCGATGACCTTACATATGGCTATGGCATCGGTTCCAATAAGAAGGAAGCGCAGAAGAATGCTGCCAAGGATGCGCTTGAGAAGATGGCACAGCTATGAAATTCGATATAAAAGAACTGATAGACAGATATGAATTGAATGACGAAAAAGCTCACTATTTTGAGGGCTTTTTGATTAGCGACGTATTATACAGAAAATCGGCTGATATGCTTATCATCAAGGCTGAAAACGACAATGTATTGCCTTATTGCCTGTATGATTGTTTGCGCAAGTATTTCAATGAACTGGGTCTTGGAGGCTTCAAGCTCTATCTCAAGGCCAAGAATCAGGATCTGCCTATCAGAGAGATAAACCTGTATCTTGATGACTATCGCAAGGGAAACAATGGCTTTGACCAATGTGTTCCGATCGTAAGCGATGAGGGCTTTGTTCTTTCGTATCAGAGCAAGGAAGACTATGAAAGAGATCTGAATGTATTGGATGAGCTTAAGCTCTATTTCTATGATCTGGGCTATCGCAAGGACATCACGCTTCTATGCAAGGAAAAGTGTGCCGAGGATGTCGAACCTGAAGAGATGGCGCCTTTGCCACAGGTCCATAAGCAAGAAGAGATTAAGCAGCCTGCCGCAAAGCCTGACAAGCCTTTCTACAAGCCAAGAACCAAGGAATATACAGAGCTCAAGCTTGATGACCTGGTCGACCAGATGTCAGGCGTGAAGTTTGTGGGCGAAATCTTCAAGGTTGATGAAAGAACCATCAAGACTGGTGCCATTGCCCAGACTCTTTATGTCAAGGATGAAGGCAACGCCGTCATCGTGAAGCTTCTGGAGAATCGCCGTTTCACCAAGGAAGAGCTCAAGAAGCACAAGGAGGGAAAATATGGCATCTTCTATGGCGATTACCGCTATGATACCTTCCTGAACGACTATGTATTTGAACCTGATCAGATCGAGATCATCGATAATCCTGATCCTTTGATAGATGATGAAGAGAATAAGAGAGTTGAACTTCATTGCCACACCAAGCTATCGGAGATGGATGGCGTGTCTTCGCCTGCAGAGGTGGTAGAAGCAGCATATCAGATGGGACATCGTGCCATCGCCATTACTGACCATCTTTGCCTCCAGGGCTTCCATGAGGCTCAGGTTGCCTATAAAGGCATCATGAAAGCCGCTGGCGATGAGAAACCTGACTTCAAGCTGCTATATGGCTGCGAGTTCAATGTAGCTTCGCCATATCTGAATATCGTCTACAACAGCAATTCCGATATCCTGGCTGACCAGGAATATGTCGTATATGACCTGGAGACGACTGGACTATCGACCAGATATGACTATGTCATCGAATTTGGTGCGGTAATCATGTATAAGGGAGCAGTCAAGGAGTCGCGTGACTTCTTCATCAAGCCTCCGTTTGAGCTGTCTCAGGTAACCAAGAATCTGACCCATATAACCGATGAGAATCTTCGTGATGCGCGTACCTTTGCGGAATGTGCCGATGAGATAAGAGAATTCGTCAAGGGCAGAGTGTTGGTTGCCCATAACGCTTCATTCGACTTTGGCTTCTTGAATGCCGAATATGAAAGAATCGGACAGGAGCCATTGGACAATCCGGTCATCGATACCTTGGACTTGTCCCGTTCGCTTTTCAAGACCAGGAGGGCATATCGTTTAGGCAACATGGCCCATGCCTATGGCGTAAGCTATGACGAAGAGGTTGCCCATCGTGCCAACTATGATGCCGACGTATTGGCTCAGGTCTTCAATCTGATGCTGAAGGATTGCGCCAAGAATGGCGTTGAGACGCTTGATGATCTGAAGAACTTCCAGGGCGAGGATGCCTTTGTGAAGACCAGAGCTTTCCATACGACCGTTCTCTGCAAGAACAAGGCAGGTCTTAAGGATCTGTTTAAACTAGTATCGATATCAAATACTGAGACTTTGGCGGTCTTTGGCAAGTCAAATACCAAGGATGCGAATTCCGATTTCATTGCGGAACCAAGACTGTTCAAGGATGCCATCAATAAATATCGTGAGAATCTCCTTGTAGGTTCTGCATGTCTAAATGGCGAGATATTCGAGATTGCTTCAACAAGATCGAAGAAGGAACTTGCTGAAGCCATATCCTTCTATGACTATATCGAGATACAGCCGTTGGAGAACTATCGCTTCCTGTATGAAGACAGGGAACTGTTCACTAAGGAAAGGCTCAAATCATATCTTAAGGACATCATCGATGAGGCCATGGCTCAAGGCAAGATTGTGGTTGCTACAGGCGATGTTCATTATGTAAGAAAGGATGAGAAGATACTGCGTGATGTATACATCAGTGCTCAGGCTATCGGTGGAGCGCATCACCCATTGTATCTGTATGATAAAGAAAAGCGTGCAAAGCAGGTTACTCCTGATCAGCGTTTCCTGAATACAAGGGAAATGCTGGAAGCTTTCGCATGGCTTGATGACGAAAAGCTTGCAAGAGAGATCGTCATAGACAATACCAACAAGATTGCGGATATCTGCGATAACATCAAGCCGTTCTCCGATGAGCTCAGGCCTCCAAAGATCGACAATGCCATCGAAAAGGCCGTCAACTGCAACATCATTGAAGAGCCTTTTGTGGGCTCAAAGGAAATCATCAGCGCCGATGAGTATCTGCGCAGACTTGTCTACTACAATGCCCACCAGCTCTATGGCGAAAATATCGAACAGTTCATCATCGATCGTATCGAGACGGAACTCAACGCCATCATCGGCAATGGCTATGGCGTCATATACTTTGTCTGCCATCTGATGGTCAAACGTTCAAACAATGATGGCTATATCGTCGGTTCAAGGGGATCAGTGGGATCGTCTTTGGTTGCCACACTTAGTGGCATTACGGAAGTCAATCCGCTTCCTCCACACTACATCTGTCCTAAGTGCCATCGTCTGGAATGGATGGATGGAGTTGCTTCGGGCTATGACCTTCCTGATAGGATATGTCCAGATTGCGGCGAGAAGATGATTGGTGATGGCCAGAACATTCCATTCGAGACCTTCTTGGGTTTCCATGGCGATAAGATACCAGATATCGACCTGAACTTCTCAGGCGATTACCAGCCTAAGGCCCATTTGTTCACAAGAGAGATCTTTGGTCCAGAGAACGTATTCAGAGCCGGAACCATCTCTACCGTAGCGGAAAAGACAGCTTTCGGCTATGTTTCAGGCTATTGCGAAGAGAAGGGCATCACCGGCATGTCGCGTGCTCAGCGCCAGAGGCTAGCTTCAGGCTGCGAAGGCGTAAAGCGTACGACTGGCCAGCATGCAGGAGGCATTGTCGTGCTTCCTGACGATATGGAAATCGAGGATGTAACGCCTATCCAGTTCCCGGCAAACGATAAGGAAGCAGCCTGGAATTCAACCCATTTCGAATATCATGACTTCTCTGACAACCTGCTGAAGTTTGATATACTGGGTCATGTCGATCCGACAGCCATGCGTCTGTTCGAAAATATCTCGGGCATCGATGTCAGGACCATACCGATGAACGATGAGAAGGTTCTGTCGCTATTCTATTCGACAAAGGCCTTGAATATCATAAATCCAAATTATCATGAGGAGACTGGCGCTGCCGGTCTGCCAGAATTTGGTACCCTCAATACCCGCAATACCATCGAAGAGACAAGACCTCATGTCTTCTCGGAACTTGTGCAGATCTCCGGTCTGTCGCATGGTACCGATGTATGGCGTGGCAATGCTCAGGAACTGATCAGATCGGGCATCAAGCTTGCGGATGTCATCGGCTGCCGTGACGATATCATGTCAACACTGATGAGCTATAAGCTTGAATCAAAGGATGCCTTCTCCATCATGGAACATGTCCGTAAGGGCAAGGGCCTTACTCCGGAAGAGGAAGAGATCATGCTGGGACATGATGTGCCTAGGTGGTATATCGAGTCCTGCAAGAAGATCAAATACATGTTCCCGAAAGCCCACGCGGTTGCCTATTGCATCATGGCGGTGCGTGTAGCCTGGTTCAAGGTATATCATCCTGAATACTACTATGTATCCTACTTCTCACTGCGTTGCGATGCCTATGAGCTTTCAACGATGGTCAAGGATGCCGACAGCATCTATGAGCGCATGAAGGAACTCTATGCCAAGATGCAGTCAAGAGAGAATCCAGCCACCAAGAAGGAAAAGGATATCTATGATACCCTTGAAGTCTGCTACGAGATGGTATCTAGAGGATACAGGCTTCTGAATATCGATCTGTACAGATCGCTGGCTACCGAATTCCTGGTTAATCCCGACAACAACCATGAGATCATTCCGCCATTCGCAGTGCTTGATGGCCTAGGCGGCAACGTTGCCGAGTCCATCGTAGAAGCAAGAAAGGATCGTCCGTTCCTTTCCAAAGAAGATCTTGTGGACCGTACGCAGCTGTCGACGACCCTGCTCAAGAAGCTTGATGAGCTTGGCGTAACCAAGGGTCTTGACGAATCTAACCAGATGTCATTGTTCTAGGAGGATAATAGATGCTAATAGATAAATTTCTTGATTATGTATCATACGATACGCAATCCAATGAATCATCAGAAGCTTCGCCATCGACAGCCAAGCAGGCTATCCTGGCAAAGCATCTCTACGAAAAGCTCATTGAGCTTGGCATGAAAGATGTATCGATCGATGATTATGCCTATGTATATGCATATCTTGATGGCGATGAGAATTTGCCTACTTTGGGTCTTATCGCTCACATGGACACTTCTGAAGCAGCCAGCGGCAAGGATTGCAAGCCTCGCATCATCGAGAACTATGATGGAAACGATATAAGACTGAATGACAATCTCTATACCACTGTAGAAAGGTTTCCGTTCCTGAGGGATTTCATCGGCAAGACTCTAGTCGTTACCGATGGCAATACGCTTCTGGGCGCTGACGATAAGGCTGGCATTGCCATAATCATGGAAGTATGCGAAACGCTGATCAATAATCCTGAGCTAAGGCACGGGCCTATCAGAGTGGCCTTCACTCCTGATGAGGAAGTTGGCAGAGGAACGGAGCACTTCAATTATGATCTCTTCAAGGTTGACTTTGCCTATACCTTGGATGGCGATGCTCCTGAGAATATGGAATATGAGTGCTTCAATGCGGCTTCTGCCTTTGTGGAACTGACCGGCATATCTGTCCATCCAGGTTCAGCAAAGGACAAGATGGTCAATGCGAGCCAATTGGCCTTCGATTTCCATGGCTTGCTGGATCCTGATATGGTGCCAGAGAAGACCGAAGGCTATGAAGGATTCAACCATCTGGTCGGCATGCAGTGCGAGTGCGCTTTTGGCAAGATGGCCTATATCATCAGAAACCATGATCTTGAACTGCTCAATAGACAGAAGCAGATGTTCCTAGATGCCGAAAAGGCTATGAACCAGAAATATGGCTATGATTGCGTCAAGGTGACGATTACCGACAGCTATCGCAACATGAAAGAGAAGTTTGAAGGAAACATGTATCCGATCGATCTGGTCAAGGAGGCTATGGATAGCCTTGGCATGACCTTCAATGCTGTAGCTATCCGTGGTGGAACTGATGGTGCAAGTCTGACCTATAATGGCATCCTATGTCCAAACATCGGAACCGGTGGTCGCAATTTCCATGGTGTCCATGAGTTCTGGTGCCTGGAAGAAGGCGAAACCATGGTCAAGCTGGTGCTGAAGATCCTTTCTTTGGCCCATAAATAGGATTGGATATTGAAAAATCAAGACAAAACATATATCATATCTATGTAACAGGAGCGAGAAATCGCTCCTATATTTATGCTTTTGGAGGAGTATGGATCTAGATAAGATTAGAGCTGGGCTCACTGATTTCCTTGAAGCGAAGAATCTTAAGCTGTTCGAAATGAACTACCGCAAGAGCGATTCAACGCTGGAGGTACTGCTTGATGAGAAACTTGATATCGACGAGATCGAGAAGGTCTCTGGCGAGATATCAGCATTCATGGACGGCTACGAGGATGAATTTCCTGATAACTATTTCCTGGATGTAGGAAACATAGGGGCAGAGAGGCCCATAAGAAATGAAGAGGAGATCATGGGTGCCATTGGCCAATACATATATGTGAAGACCAAGGAAGAGGAAGTATACGGAACCCTGAAGTCATATACCGACGGAATCCTGAATCTTGAGGTTCAGGACAAGACAAGGCTCAAGAACAAGAGCGTTGACTACAAGAAAACCAAAAAAGTGCGTTATGCCGTTAAATTCTAAAGGAGAGGATAAAAATGAGTGGCATTAGTTTAAAGAACAAGAACTTTGTGGATGGAATGAGGCTGTTCGAGGAAGACCGTAAGGTTGACCCTGAATTCGTCCTGGAGACATTGAAGGAAGCGATCGCCAAGACCTATCAGAAGCACATCGATGCTCCAGCAGCAGAAGTAAGAGTCGATATCGACAGGAATGAGATGCATGTCTATCATCTTCTGAAGGTTGTCGATGATGAAGACGATACTTTTGATGAGACGCTTGATATCTTGCTGAGCGAAGCGAAGAACCTTAATCCTGATGCCCAGATCGGCGACACCATCGAAGAGGAAGTAGACTTCAATGAGATAGGAAGAACTTCCATCAACGTTGCCAAGCAGATGCTGAAGCAGCGCATCAAGGAATATGAGAAGCAGCGTGTATACGATGAATACAAGGATAAGGAATTCGATCTCATTTCCGGCGTAACCAAGACCATCGAAGACAAGTTTGTGCTAGTAGACATCAAGAACACCATTGGTATCCTTCTGAAGTCTGAACAGATTCCTGGTGAAACATATCGTGAAGGTCAGTCCATCAAGTGCATCATCAAGGAAGTATCCAAGAACTCCAAGGGTTCGCAGGTTGTGCTTTCGCGTGCTGATGCCATGTTCGTAAAGCGTCTGTTCGAAAAGGAAGTTCCAGAGATTGCTCAGGGACTGGTAGAGATCAAGGCTATCGCCAGAGATGCTGGCGAACGCACCAAGATGGCTGTCTATTCGCGCAATGACGATGTAGATCCTATCGGCTCATGCATTGGACCTAGAGGCTCAAGAGTACAGGCCGTAATCTCTGAAGTAAAGGGCGAAAAGATCGATGTCTTCGAATGGAATGATGATATCGGCGAACTCGTGAAGAACGCTTTGGCTCCAGCTGAAGTCAAGGCTTGCTTCTATGCCAACCAGACAACAGATCCAGATCTCACAGATGAAGAGATCGAGAAATATGAGAAGCACAACAATCGCCCATTGGTTGTTGTGGTAGATGACGATAAGCTGTCGATTGCCATCGGCAAAAGAGGCAACAATGCCAAGCTGGCTGTCAAGCTGACCAACCGCAAGATCGACATCAAGACCCAGAGTGCCATCGATGAGATGGGATTGGATGTTGATGAGCTGGTAATGGAATTCAAGGCTGATCAGATCAGAATCGCTAAGGAGAAGGAACAGAAGAAGTTCCTTGAACTCCAGGAAGAGGCTGCTAGACGTAAGGCTGAATTTGATGAGCAGCTGGCTCAGAACGATACAGGATTCGATGAGACAACCATTGAAGAGATGGATGAAGACAAGCTTGAAGAAGAAGTTGTTGTAGTTGATGATGAGACTCCAGCAGAGGTTGTAGAAACCGTCAAGGAAGAAAAGCCTGTTGAAGAAGCTCCAGTGGTAGAGAAGGCCAAGAAAGAGCCTCGCAAGCCATTGACTCCTAAACCAGAATACAAGTCTAAGTTTGAGGACATTGCTGGCGGAACCAAGAAGGAAGAAAGCAAGCCTGAAACAAAGCGTCGCAAGAAGAAGGACGATGAAGACCGTCGTGTAAGAGCTGAAGATCTGGAAAAGAAGGAATACTCTGACGAATTCAAGCCAGTATATTCTGAAGAAGAGCTCGAAGAGATCGAGGCTCAGGAAGCTGAAGAAGCCGAGAACTCTTGGATCAACGATGACGACATCGACTTCGATGAGTACGATGAGTACTACGAAGAGGATTGATCGATGAAGAAGACTCCAATGCGCAGATGTCTGGCGACCGGCGAATCTTTTCCAAAGAAAGATCTGCTGAGGATTGTCAGAACGCCTGAAGGAGAGGTCAAGGTCGATGAGACTGGCAAGCTCAATGGCAAGGGTGCCTATATCTCAAGAAGCATGAAGGCCCTGGAGATTGCCAGAAGCAAGAAGGTCTTCGATAGAGCGCTGGAGATCGATGTTCCTGATGAGGTCTATCAAGAGATCGAAAGGATCGTCAATGGAAACGCTTAGGCTTCTAGGACTGATCTATCGGGCCAAGAAGATGATATTGGGCGAAGAGATTCTAAGCCAGATCAAGAAAGTCAAGCTGGTGATCATCGCTTCGGACATATCAGAAAAAAGCAGGGAACGCATCCTGAAGAAATGCGACTACTATCAGATTGGCTATATCGACAGATACACTGGCGAAGAGCTGTCAAAGGCTCTTGGCAAAAGCAATGTGAAGTCGATTGGCATTATCGATGATGGTTTCAAGAAAAAGATATTAGAGCTAAACAAATAAGAAAGAAGGAGGGTTACTATGGCTAAGCAGACATACAAGAAGCATCTGAATAAGAAGCCTAACAACAGACAGACTTTTGAAAAGAAGGATGATGGCGTAAAGGTTGAGGCTATTGAATATCAGGAAGGTATTACCGTTGGAGAACTTGCCGGCAAGATAAACAAGAATGCCAGTGATGTCATCAAAGTGCTGTTCATGCTTGGCAAGATGGTGACCATCAATTCGGTTCTTGATGATGAGAATGTTGAACTGGTATGCATGAACTACAACATCGAGGCCACCAAGACCGAACCGGCTGAAGATGATACCTTATTGGATACTGAAGAGGACAAGGCTGAAGACCTGATCAATCGTGCGCCAATCGTAACTATCATGGGACACGTCGACCATGGCAAGACGACCTTGCTAGATTACATCAGAAACTCAAGAGTAGTTGAAGGAGAGTTCGGCGGCATCACTCAGCATATCGGTGCCTATCAGGTAAAGGTCAAGGATCAGCTAGTGACTTTCCTTGATACGCCAGGTCATGAGGCTTTCACGGCTATGAGAGCCAGAGGCGCCAGCGTTACCGATATTGCAATTATTGTCGTTGCAGCAGATGATGGCGTAATGCCTCAGACAATCGAGGCTGTCGACCATGCCAAGGCTGCCAATGTGCCAATAATCGTCGCTGTAAACAAGATGGATAAGCCAGGCGCCAATCCTGACAAGGTAAAGAATGCCATGTCTGAACTTGGATTGATGCCTGAAGAATGGGGCGGAGATACGATCTTCGTTGAATGTTCAGCCAAGACTGGTGCTGGTGTCCAGGATATTCTGGAGACGATACTGGTTGTAGCTGAAGTCAGAGATATCAAGGCTAACCCTAAGAAGGTGGCTACAGGCACTGTCGTTGAGGCAAAACTCGACAAGGGCAGAGGTCCGGTTTCAACCCTGCTGGTGCAGAATGGCACCTTGAGACAGGGAGATTCCATCGTTGTAGGATCTTGCTACGGCAAGGTACGTAAGATGGCTAACGATATGGGCGTCGAGATAAAGGAAGCATTGCCTGGCACACCAGTCGAGATCATTGGCTTGAATGATGTTCCTGTTGCTGGTGACAACTTCAAGGTTTTCGATGATGACAAGGATGCCAGAGCTGTCGCTCAAGCCAGAAGCAGAGCAAAGATCGAAAGAGAAAGAAACTCTTCGGCTGCCATGACCCTGGACGATCTGAAGTCGCAGATCGATGCAGGCGATATCCAGGAAATTCCTGTCATCGTCAAGTCGGATGTTACCGGTACTGCTGAAGCGGTTGCTTCATCCTTAAGCAAGATCAATGTCGATGGCGTAAAGGTCAATGTCATTAGACATGCGGCTGGTGCCATCAATGAATCCGATGTCATCCTGGCTTCCGTAAGCCATGCTGTAATCTATGGCTTCAATGTCAGACCTGATGCCAATGTCAGAAAGAAAGCTACCGAAGAAGGTGTCGAGATAAGACTCCACAACATCATCTACAAGGCTGTAGAAGAGATGGAAGCAGCCATGAAGGGTATGCTTGCACCTGTATATGAAGAAGTAGTCATCGGTCAGGCCGAAGTAAGAAAGACCTATAAGGTTTCAAAGATCGGTACCATTGCTGGATGCATGGTTACAGAAGGCAAGATGCAGAGAGATTGCAAGTGCCGTCTGATCAGAGATGGAATCGTCATCTATACCGGCAAGCTTGGCTCTCTCAAGCGTTTCGAGAACGATGCCAAGGAAGTTGCTGAAGGCTACGAATGCGGTATGACAATCGAGAACTTCAACGATATCAAGGAAATGGATATCATTGAAGGATATATCGACCAGGAGGTAAAGGCTGAGTAATGGCTAGAGTTGACAAGATCGATTCTATGCTGATGCGTGAGCTGTCTGTGATCATCTCTCAGGAAATCAATGATCCGAAGATCGGCTTTCCAACTGTAACGGAAGTTGATGTCGCTCCTGATCTGAACACAGCTAAGGTGTATGTCTCTTTTCTGGGAAAGAACTACAAGAAAAGAGATGGTCTAGAGGCTCTACGCAGAGCTAAAGGCCATATCAAGACCGAATTGTCGAAAAGAATCAAGCTGCGCAAGATTCCTGATCTGACATTCATTGTTGATGATACCTTGGATAAGGCACAAAGAATTGAAGATATAATCAAAAAAGAAGAAGAGGACCAGTAAGGTCCTCTTTTAGATTATCGGTATTTCTTTTCCTTCTTCTTTCTTGACAATGTCTTCGTAGATGCGGAAGTGGGCATGGTCATCGCCATCGATCATCGTATAGTCGATGCCATAGTCGTCAAGCCATTTCTTGGTCAGCTTATCCTGCTGCTTGGCTTCATCTTCGCTTTCGTTTCTGCCATTCACCTGGTAAGGAATGCATCTGTTGATCAGATAGACCTGATTGTCATAGAGATCCCAGGTTTCCTTGACCATCTTGTAGAAGGCTTCATTCCATTCATCAGGCCAATCCTGAGCCATCCAGAAGTTGTGGTACATGTTCGACATGATGAGAGGCCTATCGGTTACCATATAGGCAACCTTGCCATTGATGGAATACTGGATATGGGCTTGCTTGGCGAAGAGATACAGCGAATCGTCGAAGGTCTTCTTTCTTTCTTCCCAGACAAGGGTCTTAGGATATTCGTTCACCAGTTCGACTTCTCTTCTGTTCATCTTGAGAAGATTGAAGACGCCTGAAGCAATCGTTGATTTTCCGGCACCAGGTCCACCGACAAGGTTAATAACTTTGGTTTTCATCTAAATCATTATAGCATCAAAAGAAGTCATGAGTTTTGTGTTTTATGAAAAACAAAGGTATTTTAGCAATAGCTACTATAATATATAATATTTTTAGTACCTATATAGGAGGATTTATCGATGGAAAACGTATTCGATAGCCCAGTACATTCACTATATTCGGTAATGGCATTCGTAGCTGCAGCATTGGTAACTACATTGCTTCTTTCGGCTATACAGAATCGCAATACCAAAAAAACTAATCTTGTATTGATTTTCATATGGGTAATCTTCTTTTGTCTTCAGGATGGAACGTGGGGACTGTTTGCCTCCCATTCGATCCGCAACGACATCGGATTGACCATTGCTTCATATATTTTTCACTTTTCAGCGATAACTTCATCGACGTTGTGGTGTGCCTACTATCTTTCCAGAATAAAGGGAAAGGTCAAATATCAGAGGCTGTATCTTGGAATTTCCATATTCCTGACGCTGATTCAGTATGGAATGCTGATAGGCAACATATTCACCGACTTCATGTTCTATGTAGATGAACATGGCATGTACTGCACAACCGATTATCGTTCGATCATGTTCAATATCCAGATGGCTGAATACTTCGTGATCGGCATCGTTTCCATAGTCTATCTGATGCGTACAGAAATGAGAGAGAACCGTAAGCTTTTGATTGCGGATTTTGCTGCGAATCTCTGTCCTATCATATTTGGACTTCTGCAGATGGTATATCCTGATGCGCCTTTCGATTCGATAGGCTTCATGGGATCGTGCCTAATAATCCATACCTTTCTGTCAAGAGACTACGAGCAGCAGGTTATCGACCTCAAGAAGCTGCAGAAGGAACTTAATATAGCCTTAGAGAAGACTGAAGCGGCCAATGCGGCTAAGACATCTTTCCTGTTCAATATGTCACATGATATCCGTACGCCTATGAATGCCATATCGGGATTTACCAATATGGCCATAAAGAACATTGGGGATGATGAAAAGGTTCTAGGGAACCTCCGCAAGACCCAAGAGGCCAGCAATCTTCTGTTGTCGCTCATAAACGACATTCTGGATATGAGCCGTATCGAAAGCGGCAAGACGGAACTGAACAAGGCTCCATTCGACATCAGAGACTTCGATCTTAGAATCGGACCGGTAATCAGCGAGCTGGCCCAAGCCAAGAATATCGATCTGCAGATCAGCAAAGGTGAAATCATTGACAGCAATGTCATTGTGGACCTTGGAAGGGTAGACCGTATCCTGCTTAATCTAAGCGGCAATGCCATAAAGTATACCAATGAAGGCGGACAGGTAAGAATCAATCTGCGTCAGCTTCCATCAGAGATAGAAGGCATAGGCCTATATGAATATACGATAGCCGATAATGGCATTGGCATGAGTGAAGAGTTTCAGCAGCATATGTTCGAGGAATTCTCGCGTGAGACCAATTCGACCACAAGCGGCATCCAAGGAACTGGTCTGGGACTTACCGTAACCAAAGCCTTCGTCGATCTGATGAACGGTACGATAAGCTGCGAAAGCAAACCTGGAGAAGGCACAAAATTTACGGTTGTCCTTCCATTGGAGATCACCGATGAAGTCGATACTTCAAATGGTGATGAAACAGGCGAAAGGGACATTTCTGAAGTGCTGCGCGGCAAGGCCATCCTTCTTGTCGAAGACAATGAAATGAATCGTGAGATTGCTGTGGACATTCTTGAGGATATTGCCGATCTGAAGGTCGATACGGCGGAAGATGGAACCGTTGCGGTCGACAAGCTCAAGAAGCTCGGGCCAAATTACTATGACTGCATCATAATGGATATCCAGATGCCGTTCATGAATGGCTATGAGGCTTCAAGGGCAATCAGAGAAATGTATCCTGATAGCGGCATTCCGATCATTGCCTTGTCTGCAAATGCTTTCGATGAAGACAAGCGGAACTCTTTGGCGGCAGGCATGAACGATCATCTGTCAAAGCCTATCGACATCAGCCAGCTGAAGCAGGTACTGATAAAGAATATTCTTTGATTACGATACCGAAACTCGAGTAAACAAAAGCAAGACCAAGGTCTTGCTTTTCTATGAGAAATCTTGTGTGATTGACTTAATGCTCAAGAGCATTAAGGTAGCTATCCATAGGCGGAAGCACGTCTGTCTTTCTCGAAAGACTTGGAGATGAAGCAAAGAAATTGCCTCGCTTTTCTCCTAGACTGCTGAAAATGGCATTCATGGTTTCTTCTGTGAATTCCATATCTTTTCCATAGAATCCTGTATAGCCAAGAGAGTAATCTGCATCATAAACCTCAAGCAGCAAGAAGTCCATATCGCTGCCATTATTGACTTCATTCTCAATAACATCAAGCATTCTTTGCGACATTGCAGGTATCTGTTCTGGATGGGCAACCTTGATTACACCGATGCCATAGAGGAAACCATTGGTCTTGTATTCTTTGTAATCGGAATAGTAGATTTCTTGATCATCCATCCCTTTGTAGGAAAGCTTTGCTTCTAGCATGCCATTGAAGAGAGCATCTGTATCCGAAATGCCGGAAAGAGTCTTGAGTCTATCAAACGCAATCTCATCAAGAACAGTAACGTCTTTGCCTTTCATGTTGGCGGTATCGGAAAGCATGCCGGACAAGAGAACTTCGGCGATATCCTGTGTGATCTTGATGTCACATTTTTCGCATAGCGCAAATACGAGTGCAGAGGTGCTTCCTGTAGGACAGGACAGCACGTTGATAGGCTCAGCTATCTCTATATTGCCGATGCCATGGTGATCGGTAATACCGACAATTCTGGCCTTATCGGCGCCATCGACCATCTGCTGATGAACTGAGTGGTCGACAAGCCAAAGCTGTTTGTCTGTGGCATCTTCTAGAATCTCTGGAGCAGGATATCCGATGGCGGATAGGCCATATTCTGTCTCAAGATTCAAAGGCCCGGCAATCTTTGCTTCAGCTTCAATGCCAAGCTCATTGAGAAGATATGCCATGCCTATGGCGGAAGCTGTTGTATCGAAATCCGGGCTCTTATGTCCAATCACGTAGACTGGTTCATCATTGTATTCTACCTGCATGAAAAGGTCCAACAGGATTTCCTTGTCAGCTTGATGATCGTCCATCATTGTCTCAATTTGCGTATGCAATGAATCGATTTCGGCTTCTTTCTTATTTTCTATGATTGCTGTAAAAGATATGGATGCCAAGACAATCAGAATAATAATGGTATAGAATGTGGATTTTTTCATAAACTGTTTACCTGTTGATCTTTCATATAGTGCTAATAAGCCTTCAAAGGCCTGATGAATAAATAATTCAATTTTTAGAAAATGAAGCCGCTATAAGATCTTTTCTTCTGTTCAGCTTTTCCTCTATCTCTATCATCCAGTCTGGTTCATCTGCTATTGGTTCTGATAAGACATGAAGGATTGTTGCATACTCCTGCAAAGAAACAAGCTTTCGCATCAAAGGCATGGTTGCAAGCTGATCATCAGTTAATGGCCGCTTGCTGCGATAGCCTTCGATGAATGTCTCGATAGCTTGTTCAATAAGACTGTCTTGGACAATACCATCCATTGCATCTAAGGCCCTTGCAACATCAAGCGCATAGAAGCAACGAATCGCATCATCAGGATCGATCACGCCGAATTGTCCGCTCTCTTCATTATATAGGACATTATCGGGCTCAAAATCATAATGGATCAGCCCGTAATTGTCTTTATTAATTTCGAGCTTTTTCAATTCCATTGCAATGATATCACATCGAGACACAACAAGCCTAGGCGCATGATTCCGCTTGAGCTGCTCTTTTGTTCTTGTCAGCAGTTCTATGTGGCTTATTCTTTCATTTGAATATGGATACTCAGCTGAAAGATTATGCAACTCTGCCAATGTTCTGCCATAGCCATAGATTAGCTTCAAATCGCCATCGATATCATCTAGGGTTTTGCCGCTTACTGCTTCAAAGCAGGATATGTTGTAGGTACCCCATTTGGTATAGATGACATCATGAAGCTTGCCATCTTTCATTGGATAGGGCTTCATGATAGGGAAGCCATGTTCAATGAGCCATGTGATGAAGTGAAGTTCACTTATGACTTCCGATAGTTCCTTCTCATCTGTTGGCGATAGCCTTAGATAGCACATCTTTTCATTGTCATCCGCATAGAACGGATAGATGGCATTGGAAGAGATTCTAAAATAGCCAAGCATCTCATCAAGACGATGAGTGCTGTGATCATATCTTTCTAGACACTCTTTTGCCAACTCATAGTTTTCGTATAGATATTTTAAGGGAAGCATTTATATCCTTTCTGCAGGCATAGCCTGCGTATCAATTGCTGTTAACCTCTATCAGAATATCTATATTGTCACGGCTAAATGCATTCATGCCGATCACCTCCTTTGCTCAATAGCTAAATTATATCTGAATTAAAAAATTCCCTGTATCTTTATGATACAGGGAATCTTTAGCATGTTTTGTACTTATTACTATTTGCCAGATTTGATGGCAGCCTGAGCTGCAGCCAATCTTGCGATAGGAACTCTATATGGTGAGCAAGAAACATATGTTAAGCCAACCTTATCGCAGAATTCGATAGAAGCAGGGTCGCCACCATGTTCGCCACAGATGCCGAGCTTGATGTCAGGACGAGTCTGTCTGCCTAGCTTAGCAGCCATCTCAACAAGTTTGCCGACACCATGCTGGTCTAATCTCTGGAATGGATCCTGTTCGTAGATCTTGGCATCATAGTATGAGCCTAAGAACTTAGCAGCATCATCTCTAGAGAAGCCGAATGTCATCTGAGTAAGGTCGTTTGTACCGAATGAGAAGAATTCAGCTTCAGTAGCGATTTCATCAGCAAGCAATGCAGCACGTGGAATTTCGATCATTGTACCTACGTGATATGTGAGCTTAGCCTTCTTGGCAGCGATTTCAGCATCAGCTGTCTTCACTACAACATCCTTGACATACTTAAGTTCCTTGACTTCGCCTACAAGCGGAATCATGATTTCAGGAACGATGTTCCACTTAGGATGCTTCTTGTTTACAGCGATAGCAGCTCTGATTACTGCCTTGGTCTGCATTTCGGCTATTTCTGGGTAAGTGACAGCCAGACGGCAGCCTCTATGGCCCATCATAGGGTTGAATTCATGGAGTCCATCACAGACAGCCTTGAGTTCAGCTACAGACATATTCATGTCTTTAGCAAGTTCCTTGATTTCCTTTTCTCCGCTAGGAACGAATTCATGTAGAGGTGGGTCCAGGTAACGGATGGTCACAGGGAAGCCCTTCATTGCTTCGTAGATTCCTTCGAAGTCTTTCTGCTGCAATGGCAGAACCTTTTCCAGAGCTTTCTTTCTCTGCTCAGGAGTCTTGGAAACGATCATCTCACGAATAGCCTTGATCTTGTCTTCCTGGAAGAACATATGTTCAGTTCTGACCAGACCGATGCCTTCAGCACCGAATGCAACAGCCTGTGCAGCATCCTTTGGTGTATCGGCGTTTGTTC